>JAHWKJ010000362.1 GCA_019347905.1 Planctomycetota bacterium | reverse complement strand
GTCGTCGGTTCGTCGATCAGGAACAGCGTTCGCGCCGCCGACCCCGCCGCCAGAAACGACGCCAGCTTCAGCCGCTGCGACTCGCCGCCGGAAAGGGTCGTCGCCGGCTGCCCCAGCGGCAGGTACTCGAGGCCCACGTCCTTCAAAAACCGCAGCCGCTTCTGCAGCTTCGCGTGCGTGCGGAAAAACGTGAACGCTTCGGCCACGGTCATGTCGAGGACTTCGGCGATCGACAGGCCGCGGTATTTCACCTCCAGCACGTCGCGGCGGTAGCGGGAGCCGCGGCACTCGGGGCACATGATGGCGATGTCCGCCCGAAACTGCATATCGACTTCGACCGCCCCCGAGCCCTTGCACTTCGCACAGCGGCCGCCGCCGGAGGCGTTGAAGCTGAACTGCCTGGCGTCGAACCCGCGCAGCCGTGCGTCCTCAGCCGCGGCGAACACGCGCCGAATCTCATCGAACGCTTTGAGGTATGTGACGGGACTGCTGCGCGGCGTGCGGCCGACGGGTGCTGGGTCGCACAGGACGACATCATCCAGGGCCTCGGCCCCCGTCAACTCGTCGTAAAGCGCGTGCGGCCGCCCGTCCGACGACCGACCGAGCGCCCGGCAGACGGCGGGATACAATGTCTGTTCAACAAGCGTGCTCTTTCCCGCCCCGCTCACGCCGGTCACGACGCACAGCACGCCCAGCGGGAATTCGACGGTGATGTCCTTGAGGTTGTGGCCGCGGGCACCGGCAAGCGTCAGCATTCCCACGGAACTCCGGCCATTTCGACCTTCGACTTTTCGACCTTCGACCCTCCGTCGGCCCGACAAATACGCCCCGGTCAACGACTGCGGGTCTGCGATCAGTGCCTCCGGCGTGCCCGCGAACACCACTTCGCCGCCGCTTCGCCCGGCGCCCGGACCGATTTCGACGATGTGGTCGGCCGCCAGCACGAACTCGTCTTCGTGCTCGACCACCACCACGGTATTGCCGGCGTCGCGCAGCCTCTCAATCACTTCGATCACCCGGCGGCTGTCGCGCGGGTGCAGACCCGCTGAGGGTTCGTCGAGTACGTACAGGGCCCCGGAGAGTGCGCAACCCAGCGTTGCCGCCAGCTTCACGCGCCGGGCTTCGCCCCCCGACAGCGTGCCGATCCGCCGGTCCAGCGTGAGATACGGCAGCCCAACCTCGTCGAGAGCATCGAGCCGCGCGAGCAGTTCGCGGAGCACCATCGCCGAGACCGCACGCTCGTGCTCGGTGAATCGCTCCTCGAGGCCCCGCACCAACGCTTGCGCCTTTTCGACGGTGAGGCGGCAGAAATCGGCGATGTGCGGGCCTCCCGGCAGATGCACGGCGAGTGCCTCGGGCCGCAACCGGCCGCCCTCGCACGTCGGGCAGGTCTGCCAAGCTCGCCAGCGCTTCAGGACCGACCGCACCTCGCGCCGGTAACGGTGCCGCTCCAGCCAGCGAAAGAATCCCACCATCCCGCCGAAGTCGCGCTCCGGCACGCCCTCCAGGATCAGCCGCCGGTGTTCGTCGCCCAGCTCCGCAAACGGAAGATCGACCGGCAGGCCGTAGTCGCCGGCGAGTTCGAGCAGCTCGTCCAGCTCGTGCCGGAACTCGGGCGTCGTCCACGCGGGAATTGCGCCCTCGCGCAGCGACTTCGAAGGATCGGGGACCAACCGCTCCCACGAGATCGCCGGCACGCGCCCGAAGCCCTCACACCGGGGGCATGCTCCCAGCGGTGAATTGAAGCTGAACAGCCGCGGCTCCGGCGGCAGAAACTCGCGCTCGCAGTCCACACACACGAGCCGCTCGCTGAGCCGGTGAACGTGCCACGAACGATCATCGATGCTCGCGACTAGAGCTATTGCCGGCTCGGTTGCGCCCTGGCCGAAGTCCTCGGATCCCGCAGCCGGCGGACTGCCTTCTCCACGCTCGACCAGCAGCACGGTACGTCCGTCGCCCTCGCGAAAAGCCGTCTCGAGACTTTCGCGCAGCCGCTCCTCGCTGGTCCGCCCGGCGACGAGCCGGTCCACAACGATCCACGCCTCGGGCTGCTGCTCGAGTTCGACAGCGGCCGCCTGCGACAGCGGCAGCGTCCGGTTCCCAACAATGGCGCGGCTGAAGCCCTCGCGCTCCTGCAGCGCCAACTCCTCGGCCCGTGCCCGGCCGGACTCGCTCTCGAACCGTAGGGGAAATGCCACTTGAAACCGCACACCCTCGGCGACGTCGCCCACACTCGCGGCCGCCGATTCGACGGTGTCGCGCGCGATTCGCCGTCCGCAGCCGGGGCAAATAATGCGGCCCACGCGCGCGTACAACAGCCGCAGCGTCTCATAGATTTCGGTGACGCTGGCGACGGTTGCTTTGCCGCTGCGGCCCAGCGAGTTCTGCCGAACGGCCAGGGCCGGCGGAATCGGCTCGATGGAATCGGCGGCCGGCCTCTCGAGCCGCTCCAGAAACTGCCGCACGTACGGCGAAAAGCACTCGACGTAGCGGCGCTGCCCTTCCACGTACAGCGTATCGAACGCCAGGCTGCTCTTCCCGGAGCCGCTGACGCCGCAGAACACCGACAGCTTCCCCAACGGCACGTCGACATCGATGCCCTTGAGGTTGTGCACCCGCGCACCGCGGACGCGGATCGCGTCGTTCTGCAAGGAATTCGGGTGCTTCCTCATCGGCGGACATGCAGACGCTGGCCATTGCGGCTCTGGCCCCGCACGATTTAGTTTAGGTGCTCGCGAAGACCGGCGGAAGAAGCCGCCTATCACAGTGTCTCTTCGACCCTTCGACCTTCGACCCTTCGACCTTCGACCCTTGGACCGACCATGCGCATCGACCGCATCGAGCTGTTCCATGTCGCGATGCCGCTCATCGAACCGTGGCGGACGGCCTACGGCGAAGACGCGGACATCCACAGCGTGCTGTGCCGCATGACGAGCGGCTCGGTGGACGCCTGGGGCGAAGCGACGCCCTTTGCCGCTCCCTGCTACAGCCCCGAGTGGGCCGGCGGCGCGTTCGGCGTCTTGCGGGACTGGCTTGCGCCGCGGCTCGTAGGCCAGACCATCCCGAGCGGCGCCGCCCTCCAGCAGCGGCTGGCGATCTACAAAGGCAACTTTTTCGCGAAGGCCGCTCTCGACATCGCCTGGTGGAATCTCCACTGCCGCCTCGAAGGCGTTCCACTCCACGAAGCCCTGGGCGCGACGCGCAACGAAGCCATCGTCGGTGCAGATTTCGGCGTGATGGAGTCACTCGACGACTTGCTGGCGGCGGTGGGTCGCGCCGTCGAAGATGGCTTTCCGCGCGTGAAGCTGAAGTTCCGACCCGGCTGGGATCTGCCGATGGTGCAAGCCGTGCGCAAAGCGCACCCGCGGCACGTGTTCCACATCGACTGCAACAGCGGCTACCGGCTCCAGGACCTCCCGCTGTTCGAGCGGCTCGACGCCTTCGACCTCGCGATGATCGAGCAGCCGCTGGCCCACGACGATCTGATCGACCACGCAGAACTTCAGCGAGCGATCCGCACGCCCGTGTGTCTCGACGAAACCATCTCGCACTTGCGGCGGGCGGAACAGGCGCTCGCGCTGGGGAGTTGCCGGTACGTGAACATTAAGCCCGGCCGCGTGGGCGGGTTGACCGAGGCGGTGCGAATCCACGACGCCTGCCGGTCTGCGGGAATCCCCGCTTGGGTGGGCGGCATGCTGGAAAGCGCCGTCGGCGTGGGGGCGTGCATTGCGCTGGCGATGCTGGACAACTTCACCTACCCCGCAGACATCTTCCCCACCAGCCGCTTCTATCACGAGGATCTCGCCGACCCGCCGATCGAACTCTCGCGAACCTCCAAGGGTGTGCCGGCGGTGACAGCCCTCGGCACCCAGCCGGAGCCGTCCGCCGCGCGGCTGAAACAGCGAACGCTCCAGCGCGCGGTCATCGGCAAGTAGCGCGGATGGGACCGCTGCCTTTCTGGCCCTTTCGACCTTCGACCCTTTCGACCTTCGACCGCTGCGCCGCGGCCCCGGACCACCCAATTGCGGGGCGCCGGAAACCGGGATAGAATCGCACAGCGCATCCTGCATTTGGGCGGCAATGGCGATGGAAACCCGCGAAAGCCCGCTGTACTGGTCGTTACCCCTGGGGACGTGGTTCCGTACCCGCGTCCGCGTCAGCATCTTTCTGCCGCTGGTTATTCTGGCGCTGTGCTTCCGGCTGGAAAGCGCGAAGCTGGGCCTCGTGTTCGGGGCGCTGCTGTTTATCAGCGTGCTGTTGCACGAGTTCGGCCACATCTTCGCCGCCCGGCTCTCCGGCGGTTACGGCGACGAAATCCTCCTCTGGCCGCTGGGCGGGCTGGCCTTCTGCCAGGAAGGGCCGTCGTTCGGCTCGCGCGTGCTGACGCCGCTGGCCGGGCCGCTGGTCAACCTGGCGCTGTGCGCGGCGACGTTTCCGGCCGTGCTCAGCTCGCCGTGGCTGGCCGTGGCGCTCAATCCCTTCGAAGCGCCGCCGGTGATGCTGACGACCGCCATCGTCAGCGACGTGTGCCTGATCGCGTTCACCGTCAACTGGGTGATGTTTCTGGCGAACCTGATCCCGGTGTATCCGCTGGACGGCGGGCAGATCCTCAAGGCGGTGCTGCGCGAGCGGCTGCCCTCGTCGTCGGCGGTCGACATTTACGTGCGGATCGGCGCCGTGTGCGGCTTTATCGGCCTGATCGTGGGACTGATGATCGACAGCACGTGGCTCGTCGCGTTTTCAGCCTTTGTGCTGGTGCTCAACATTCAGGAGACGGCGCAGCTTCGCACGTCCGAAAGCTACGACGACTCGTTTATGGGTTACGACTTCTCGCAGGGTTACACGAGCCTGGAGCGCTCGACGGAGGGCGAGCCGCGATCCCGCACCGAAACCCGCGCCGGCTTCTTCGCCCGCTGGCGGCAGGCGCGAGAACAGCGGCGGCGCGAGCGCGAGCGCGAGGAGGCCGAACGCATCGAGCAGCAGCTCGACGCCCTCCTGGAAAAGGTGCACACGCACGGTTACGACTCGTTGAGCGAAACGGAGAAGCGCACGCTCCGCCGCGCCAGCGACCGCTACCGCGACAAGCAGGCGGACGAGTGAAAATGGGACTGGCTCCAATCAGGACGATTGGTGCCTGTCCCATTTTCAGGGATTCATTTTCAGGGATTCAGAAGCGCACATTTACAGCTCGCCACTTCAACGGAGGACGCACCCGTGGTCAAAACCGCTTCCACCATGCTGTCGCTGGGCACCGAGGCACCGGACTTCTCGCTCCCCAACGTCGTCGACGGCTCGACCGTTTCGCTCGACGACTTCGCCGGCAAGCCCGTGCTGGTGGTCATCTTCATGTGCAACCACTGCCCCTTCGTGAAGCACCTGCGGGCCGGGCTGGCCGATTTCGCCCGCAATTACCAGCAGAAGGGCGTCGCCGTCGTCGGCATCAGCTCCAACGACGTGACCGCGCACCCCGACGACAGCCCCGAGAAGATGGCCGAGGAGGCCCACGCCACCGGCTACACCTTCCCCTACCTCTACGACGAAGACCAGCAGGTCGCGCAGGCCTACCAGGCCGCGTGCACGCCCGACTTCTTCGTCTTCGACAAAGAGCGCCGGCTGGCCTACCGCGGCCAGTTCGACGACAGCCGCCCCGAGAGCGGCATCCCCGTCACCGGCAAAGATCTGCGGGCCGCCGTCGACGCGCTGCTGGCGGGCAAGCCGGCCCCGAAGGAACAGCGGCCGTCCATCGGCTGCAACATCAAATGGAAGCCCGGCCGCGAGCCGGAGTACTACACCGGCAAGCCCGCCGTGTGAGGCGAAGACGCCGTCACGCCCGCCGACCTGACGGCAACGCTGTTCGACGCCCTGGGCGTGCCGCCGGAGACAATCGTGCCCACGGCCGAGAGCAAACGGCACCGGCTTTCGATCGGCCGACCGCTGCGAGAGCTGTTCGGTTAGCAGTGGTTTCAAAACGGGGACTGGCTCCCGGCTGACGCCGAAAAACTCCGTGGATCGTTCGAACGCGGAGGGTGCCTGTCCCCGTTTTGAAACCACCTGTTACCGCCGAACCATGATCTGTGCCGCGCGGCGCGTGAGTGAGAATGTAGCGTGAGGCCGGACATGACGGCGACAGAGATCGTGAAGCAGCTCCAACCTCTCAGCACAGACTCCTACAAGAGGATTCTGCTGAACCACGGCGCCCGCGAACCAGTCCTGGGCGTGAAGATCGAAGAGCTCAAGAAAATACAGAAGCGTGTCAAGAACAACTACCGGCTGGCTTGCGACCTCTACGACACCGGCATCTACGACGCGCAGTATCTCGCCGGGTTGATCGCCGACGAAACGCAGATGACCAAGAAGGACCTGCGGCACTGGCTGGCGAAAGGCAATTGCCTTTCCATCTGCGGCACCGTGGTGGCATGGGTCGCGGCGGAGAGCCGGCATGGGCGTGAACTGGCTCTCGACTGGATCGAGTCGAAGAAGGAGATCACCGCTCAGACCGGCTGGGCCACGCTCGGCGGTCTCGTGGCCGTCACCGATGATTCCGCACTCGATCTCGACGAACTCAAGAGGCTTCTCGAACGCGTCGAACAGACGATTCACCAGCAGCCGAACTACGTCCGCTACACCATGAACGCCTTCGTCATCGCCCTCGGCACCTATGTCCCGGCCCTCACGCAGGAAGCCCT
>JAHWKJ010000019.1 GCA_019347905.1 Planctomycetota bacterium | reverse complement strand
TCGCCCGCGGCGAGCCAGTGCCGGAACAGGTCGACGACTCGAACACGCTGCCGTTCCTCAATCCCAAGACGAACGTCGGCGGCGCGAGCGATCCCAACCGCAAGCAGGGCAAGCTCGGCTCGCTCGACTACCTCAACGCCGCCGAGCAGCAGAAGCTGTTCAAGCTGGCCCCCGGTTATGAAATCAACATCGTCGCTTCGGAAGAGGACTTCCCGGAGCTGGCGAAGCCCGTCGCGATCAACTTCGACAATCGCGGCCGGTTGTGGGTGGCGACGATGCCCTCGTATCCGCAGTGGCAGCCCAAGACGAAGCTGGACGACAAGCTGCTGATCCTGGAAGACGCCGACGGCGACGGCCGCGCCGACCAATGCAAAGTCTTCGCCGGCGGCCTGCATCAGCCCACCGGCTTCGAGCTTGGCAGCGGCGGCGTGTACGTCTCCCAGCAGCCCGACGTGCTGTTCCTCAACGACACCGACGGCGACGACCGCGAGGACCTGCGCATCCGGCGGCTGGTCGGCTTCGACACCGCCGACTCGCACCACGGCCTGGCCGCCTTCGAGTGGGGGCCGGGCGGGGCGCTGTACTTCCAGGAAGGCACGTTCAAGCAGTCGCAGGTCGAAACGCCCTATGGCCCGGTGCGGCTGTCCGATGCCGGCGTGTGGCGCTACGAGCCGCGCTCAGAGAACTTCTCCGTCCACGTCTCGCTGGCCTTCGCCAACCCGTGGGGGCACGTGTTCGACCGCTGGGGGCAGAACTTCATCGCCGATGCGTCCCCCGGCCACAACTTCTGGGCCGGCCCCATCTCCGGCGACGTTGCCTTTCCCGACAAGCACCCCGGCGGCGGGCGGGCGAAGAACCTCGACTGGGGCGGCTCGAAGGGCACCGGCGAGATGCCCACGTTCATCGAGAAGCGCATCCGCCCGTCATCGGGCTGCGAGATCGTCTCCGGCCGCCATTTCCCGCCCGAAGCCCAGGGCAACTTCCTCTTGAACAACGTCATTGGCGAACGGGCCGTGCTGCAGCATACGGTCCGCGATTCAGGCAGCGGCTTCGTCGGCACGGAGATTACGCCGCTCGTCTCCTGCGACGACGGCAACTTCCGCCCCGTCGATCTCCAGTTCGGCCCCGACGGCGCGCTGTACATCGTCGACTGGCACAACGCCCTCATCGGCCATTTGCAGCACAACCTGCGCGATCCCAGCCGCGACCACAGCCACGGCCGCATCTGGCGGGTGACGTACAAGGGCCGCCCGCTCGTCGAGCCGCCGAAGATCGCCGGCGAACCCATCGAGGCGCTGCTCGATCTGCTCAAGCTGCCCGAAGACCGCACGCGCTACCGCGTCCGCCGCGAACTGGCCGAGCGCGACAGCCGAGCGGTTGTGGCGGCGCTGCGGCAGTGGGTGAGCGGCCTCGATCCGGCCGACGCCGACTACCAGCACCATCTGCTGGAGGCCTTGTGGCAGTTCCAGACGCACGACGTGGTCGAGGAACCGCTCTTGCGTCGGCTGCTGGAATCTCCCGAGCCGCGGGCCCGGGCCGCGGCCGTCCGCGTGCTCAGCTACTGGCTCGACCGCGCGACCGGCCCGCTGGAATTGTTGCGCGAGCGCATGGGCGATTCGCATCCGCGCGTGCGGCTGGAAGCCGTCCGCGCGTGCAGCTTCATTCACGCGCCCGAATCCTTCGAGGTCGTGCTGGAAGCGCTGAACCGTGAAACCGACGTGTACCTCGAGTACACGATCACCGAAACGCTCCGCACGCTCGAAGACGCCATCCGCGCGAAAGCGCCGCAACACCCGCCGCACGATTCAACAACTCCCCCCCTTAAGGGGGGGCCAGGGGGGGGTAAGCAACACGCGGGACACGATCACGCGGGACACCAGCACGCCGCAGTCGTCCCGCCGCCGCTCGTGTTTCTCGACAAGAGTCCGAACATCGTGCGCTATCAGCTCAACCGGCTGACGAACCCGCAACTCCTCGCGGTCGAGCGCTCGCCGCAGCAGGAGAAGTTCGAGCCGGTCTACGAGGCGATCGTGCTGCGGGACGGGTTGTCGACCCGCGATCGCGAGGAAGCCGTCGCCGGCCTCGCCGCGCTTCGCCGGACTCAGCCGACGGCCGAACTGCTGGTGGCCCTGGGAAAGGTGAGCGGCTCGTCAAAATCCGCCGCGACGGTCGCAAAGCAACTAAGCTCGATCCTGCTGCGGCAGTCCGCCGCCGAACTGGAGCCGCATCGCGACGCCTTCCGCAAGGCGTCGCGCGCGGACGGCGAACTGCTCCGGTCAGCGGCCTTTGCCGCCCTCATCGCCGCCGGTGACGCCGACGAAGCGTGGAGGCTCGCGACGGAATCCGAGGCCGCGCGGCTGGGGTATCTGTCCGGCTTGTCTCTCGTCCCGAATGCGAAAACGCGCGCGAAGCTGCGCGGCAGCGTCGTCGAAAGCCTCGCCGCGTCACAGAGCATGGCCGTGCGGCGGGCGGCGGTCGAGGCGCTGGCGCACGTGCCGGCCGATCCCGCCGAGAACTTCCGAATCGTCGCCCCACTGGTCGCTTCGCCCGCGTACCGTGCTACGGCCGTGCGGACGCTGGGAGCGATTCCCGCAGAACATCGTCCCGCGGCCGAGTCGCGGCGCGTGGTCGAATCGCTGGTGAAGCATGCCGAAGCGACGCCTGCCGCCAAGCGCACGACGGCGGAGTTTCTGGACGCCATGCAACTGGCCGACGCACTGCTCGCGCGGCTGCCGGTCGACGAAACCCGCGCCTTCCGCGACCGGCTGCGCGAGGTGGTGGTCCGCGTCGTGCGGATCGACACCGTGGAAGAGGAGATGCGCTACGACACGCCGTACTTCGCCGTTGAGGCGGGCCGGCCCGTGCAGCTTGTGCTGCGGAATCTCGACCTGATGCCGCACAACCTGCTCATCGCCGCCCCGGGCGCGATGCAGGAAGTCGCCGACCTGGCCGCGGCTCTGCCCTCGACCGCGGACGAACGCGGTCTGCAATACGTGCCGAAGTCGGACAAGGTGCTCCAAGCAATGCCGGCCGTGCCTCCGCACGAGCAGGCGGTCATCACCTTCACGGCCCCGAGCGAGCCGGGCGAGTACCCCTACGTGTGCACGTTCCCGCAGCACTGGATGCGGATGTACGGCGTGATGGTGGTCGTCGAGGATCTCGCCGCGTGGCAGGCGAATCCCACCAAACCGGCCGATCCGCTGGGGCAGAACCGCGAATTCGTGCAGGCGTGGACGCTGGACGACTTCACGCCGGAATTGGAATCCGGGCTGCGAGGCCGCTCGCCAGACATCGGCGCCCGCCTGTTCCGCGAGGCGACATGCCTGGCGTGCCACAAGTGCGGCGGCGAGGGCGGAGCCGTCGGCCCCGAACTCACCGACGTCTTGACTCGCTGGAAGGGCGACCGCGCGGCCGTGCTTCGCGAAATCCTCGACCCGTCGCATCGCGTCGAGCCGAAGTACACGCTGTACAACGTGCTGACGACCAAGGGCCAGGTGATCTCCGGCATCGTCGTCGAGCAGGACCGGCAGTCGATCACCGTCGTCTCGAATCCGGAGAAGCCCGAACCGCGGGTCATCGACCGCGACGAGGTCGAGGAAATGATCAAGACATCCGCCTCGATCATGCCCAAGGCCCTGCTCAACAACTTCACGAGAGACGAGGTGCTCGAATTGCTCGCGTACCTCGTCGAGTGGCCTGTGGTGGAGCGCCCCCGCAAGTGACATCTCTTGAGCCGGAAGGAGAGGATGGTCTCGTCGATTGCCGCCAGGCGTTTCAGCACAGCGCTGCCCGAACGCGGAGAATTCGCGGCAGCCTTGGATGTGCGAGCATCGTGGCCGGGATCGGGCTTATGGTCTGGCTGGGGCTGTCTTATAGCGATCGAATCGTGTGGTACCTCTGGCCGGTCATTGGCTTCGGCCTGTTCGCGATCGTGCGGCAATTGCTTCCGCGACCCTGGCCGGACTGTCCCGCGTGCGGGCGCGGCTTCAACTCGCTGGGGCACTATTGTCCGAACTGCGGCGGTGAGCTGGATCGAGACACGCGCGGCAGCCGCGCGTCGTGTCTGGACTGTGAAAAAGAGATGCGGGTGACGTATTGGTCCAAAGCGCCGGTGCGACAGTATTACGCGTCGACTGAAGACGTCGGCGGTCCCGCTCAACTCACCTATGAGTTCGTGCCAATCCGCTACTGCATGCACTGCCGCGCAAGGCTGGGTGATTGAAATCGGTGCAAACTGTCCTGGAGCCGAAGACATGGTCACTCGTCGCACGTTTCTCGGGACCGCCGGTGCGGGACTGGTCGGCGGGTCGCTGCTGCAGGGGCAAGAGCGCGGTTCCGGCGGCCGTAAGAAGATGGCCATCATCACGACGGTTTGGCGCTACCTGTCGCACGCGCAGCACATGGGCGACCGGTTCCTTGTCGGCTACCCGATGAACGGCCGCTGGCATGCGCCCGAGCTGGACGTCGTTTCGCTGTACGTCGACCAGACGCCCCAGGGCGATCTCAGCCGGCAGCGGGCCGATGAGTTCGGCTTCTCGATCTATCCCTCGATCGCCGAGGCCCTGCGGCTGGGCGGCGACGAACTCGCCGTCGACGCCGTGTTGATCATCGGCGAGCACGGCGAATACCCGCGCAACGAACTGGGCCAGCGGCTGTATCCGCGTTATGAGTTCTACCGGCAGGTCGCCCGCGTGTTCGAAGAGGACGGCCGCTCGGTGCCGGTGTTCAACGATAAGCACCTCTCGTGGACGTGGGAGTGGGCGGCCGAGATGGTCGAGACCTCGCGGCGGCTCGGATTTCCGCTGATGGCCGGCTCGTCGCTGCCCGTGACGTGGCGGCTGCCTGCCATCGACATGCCCTTTGGCGCCGCGGCCGAAGAAGTGATGTGCGTCGCGTATGGCGGGGTCGACAGCTACGACTTTCACGCCCTGGAAGTCATCCAGTCGATGACCGAGCGTCGCCGCGGCGGCGAAACCGGCGTGGCGTGGGTCGAGGGCCTGCGCGGCGAGGCCGTCTGGCAGGCGATGCAGGCGGGCGCGTGGGACAAGGGCGGCTGGGATCCGGCATTGTTCGACGCTTGCCTGTGCCGCAGTCAGACACTTGCACCGCCAAAGCGCACCTTCAGCCACCGCTTTCCCACGGCCGATGAGATCCCGAAGATGGTTCCGGAGCCGGTCGTCTACCGCTTCCAATACACCGACGGCCTGAAAGCGACCATGCTGCTCATGAACGGCCTCGTGCAGGACTTCACGTTCGCCGCCCGCCTCATTGACCGCGACGAGCCGCTCTCGACGCTGTTCTACCTGCCGCCGACGCCGAACGTGCACTACTCCGCCGTGCTGATGTCGAAGGTGGAAGAGATGTTCCTGACGGGCCATGCCGGCACGCCGGTCGAGCGGACCCTCCTGACCTCCGGCGTATTGTCGGCGGCGATCCAGTCCCTCTCGTCCGGCCGCCGCACCGAGACGCCGCATCTGAGCGTGCGTTACGCAGCCCCGCGCGAGTCGCAGTTCTGCACCACGTGAGCCGCCAAGCGGTTCGACGCAAAGGCGCGAAGCCGCAAAGGCACGCAAAGGTTTTCAAGCGGAGATATGACCAGTCGCTGCCAGAGGTGCACGCCCAGAAGCCCGGAATCTGCACATCCCACCATCCCTGTCTTCCCTTTGCGTTTCCTTTGCGCCTCCGCGCCTTTGCGTCAGAACTTCTTCCGAGGAGCGCGTCTCGCGGGCGCATCGGGAACGCCTTGACCCGCGCTTTCAGACTAAACTACACTGCCGTCTTGCCTTGCGACCAATGCCGACTGACGTTCGCGGCTGCAACACGGCCGTGGAGCAACAGTCCGGGGAGCGATCCAGTTGCGAGCGATCATCAGCGACATACACGGCAATCTCGAAGGCCTCGAAGCCGTCCTGGCAGACATCCGGTCCAAGGGCATTTCGGAGATTTATTGCCTGGGGGATATCGTCGGTTACGGCCCCAACCCGCGCGAGTGCATCGACCTCGTGATCCCGATGGACGTCTGCCTCCTGGGGAACCACGACCAGGGCGCGTTGTTCGATCCGGAAGGCTTCAACGCCGGGGCCGAGCGGGCCATCTTCTGGACCCGCAAGATGCTCGAATCCGGCGACGCGAAGCACAACGAGCGCCGCTGGGAGTTTCTCGGCGAGCTGCCCCGCATGCGGCGCGAAGGGCACTTCCTGTACGTACACGGCTCGGCCCGCAATCCCCTCAACGAGTACGTCTTCCCCGAAGACATCTACAACCAACGGAAGATGGAGCGAATCTTCGGCCTGGTCGACAAGTACTGCTTTCAGGGGCACACCCACATTCCCGGCGTGTTCACGGAAGACCTCAACTTCATGGCCCCCGAAGACATCGGCTTCGAGCACAAGCTCACCGGGCAGAAGGTGCTGATCAACGTCGGCTCGGTCGGGCAGCCACGCAACGGCGACAACCGCTCGTCTTATGTGATCCTCGAGCAGGACGGGAATGGGGAGGGGGTCGTCCGGTTCCAGCGCGTCCCATACGATTACGAGAAGACGGCCCAGAAGATCTACGCCATCCCCGAGCTGGACAACTTTCTGGGCGACCGGCTGCGCGACGGACGGTAAGCGCCGGGAATTGGCTCGAGGCGCGGTCCCTGCGGCGCCGCGCGGCCGGTGAATGGAACGCTCGCATCAAAGCCGTTTAAGCCGCGATTGGGTGCCACGGGATGCTCGCCATCCCGTGCGCGGGGCTCAAACGTGTGCGAAAGCTCGTGAAGTATTGCTCGCGTGAGAACCACTCGACACTGGCAGGCGAGCTGCCAGTGCCACCCAGCCGCCCCTCCGTTTAGCCGCGACTCGAAGAGGAGCGCTCCCGCTCCACCCCTCCCGCTGCCCGAGTTCCTATGGACGTTCGCCGACTGCTGGTCTTCTTTGGACTGGCGTTCCTGATCCTGTTCGGCTGGTACTGGATCGTCGTCAAGCCGGCGGTCGAGCAGCAGCGGAAGTGGTTCGCGCAGGAGCACGAGAACGAACAGCGGGCCGCGAAGGTCCGCGCCGCGGCCGGACCGCGCATCGATCCCGACGATCCGCCCGTCGAAGCCCCGCGGCCCGGGGACGCCGCGCGTGAAGTCGCCGTTGAGCCTCCGCCCGCCGCCGAGCCGGAGGTTCAGCCGCGCGACGACAAGATCGTGCTGGGCTCGCTCGACCCGAACAGCGGTTACGTTCAGCGAGTGACATTGACGACCCGTGGCGCCGCGGTGCGGCAAATCGAGCTGAACGATCCGTTGTTCGTCGAGCTGGAGGAGCCGCGCGATCCGCTGAAGATCGTCCGCACCATCGACAATGCGGACGCCGGCCGTCGCCGCTACATGACCTTCCAGACGAGCCTGCCTGCAGTCGATGAAGCGGCGGCGGGCGGGACGCCGGATCTGAACGACGTGGACTGGAAAGTCGAACGCCAGGGCGCTTCGAGCGTCACGTTCTCGTACCAGCCGCGGGGTGCGGGCCTGAAGCTGCTGAAGCGGTTCAGTATTCGCCATTACGATCCCTCAAAACGTGACCTCGAAGAGGTCCGCCAGACGGAGGCGGCGGCCTATGAACTGGCGATGACGCTGTCGATCGAGAACGTCGGCGGCGGACAGCGCGAGGTCGTTTACCGCTTTCTCGGTCCCGTGGGCATGCCGCTGGAAGACAAACAGCACGCCCGCAAGTTCAGCGACCTAAAGGCGGGCCTCATGCAGGATGGCGACCTGGAACTGGAGTCGCTGGCCGGCGCAGACGTCGTCGACGAAATCGATGAGGTCCTGGAAAGCCAGCCGCCGCTGGGCCTGACGGAGGCCAACGAGAAGCTGCAGAAATGGACGATCTCCGATTCCCCCTTCCGCTACGCCGGCATCGACCTGCAGTTCTTTGCGGGGCTGGTCCTGCCGGGGGAGAAGGCCGGCGTCTCACAGCATGTTGCGTGGCTGCGGCCGGCGCTGTTGGCCCGCGGAGAACGGCCCGAGTACGGCGAACTGGGCGTCGTCTTCGAATCGAAGCGTTTCGAGCTGGCCGCCGGCGAGAAACTGGAGCACACCTATCGCCTGTTTGCCGGGCCGAAGCGGCGCGACCTTCTGGCCGCCTACGAGGCAGGCGACATCATCGAGTTCGGCTGGTTCGCGCCCTTCAGCAAGGGCATGCTGTGGTTGCTGGAGCGGTTCCGTGCGATCGGCCTGCCGTATGGCCTGGCGATCATCTGCCTGACGATGCTCGTCCGTGGGGCCATGTTCCCGCTGTCGAAGAAGCAGGCCCTGGGCGCAAAGAAGATGAAGGAGCTGCAGCCGCAGCTTCAGGAGCTCAAGAAGAAATACGCCGACGACAAGCAGAAGATGACGCAGGCCCAGATGGAGCTGTTCCGCAAGGCCAACTATAACCCGTTCGCAGGCTGCCTGCCGATCTTCCTGCAATTGCCGATCTTCATCGGCCTTTACAACGCGCTGTACACGGCGGTCGATTTGCGGCTGGCAAGCTTTTTGTGGGTCGATAATCTCGCCGCGCCGGACCAGCTCTTCGAATTGCCGTTCCGCGTGCCGATCGTCGGCTGGACGCACTTCAACCTGCTGCCGATCGTGACGGTGGTGCTGTTCATTATCCAGCAGAAGATGTTCATGCCGCCGCCGGCGCCGGACGACGAGCAGGCGAAGATGACGCATCGCATGATGAATTTCATGATGGTCTTCATGGGCTTTTTGTTCTACCACGTGCCGGCGGGACTGTGCGTGTACTTCATCGCTTCCAGCCTGTGGGGCCTGGGCGAGCGGAAGCTGCTCGACCGGGTGAAATCGACAACCCCCAGTCCGCGGGAGGCCGGCGACACCGGAGGCACCGATCAGCCCGGACGTCCCGCCAAGCCCGCCCCGCAAGGTGGCAACGGCACGCACAAGAAGAAGGAAGGTTTCTGGGCGAAGCTGATGGACGCCGCCGAATCGGCGCAGGCTCAGCGCCGGGAACAGACGAAATCCAAGACAGCCGCCTCGACGGAACAGCCGGCAGCGGACGGCACCCGCCGCAAGCGCGGCAAGAAGTCCAAACGCCGGTAGCCCAGTGGCGACGAAGCCACTTCACGCGTTTAGCCGCGTCCCAGCGGGACGCGAGGCCGCGCGCGTCCCGTTGGGACGCGGCTAAACCTTTCGCCCGGCTCACGCATTTACCGCGGCGCCGCGAGTTCGACCAGCAGCGTGCGGCGGTAGGTGATGCCGCCGGGCGTGCCTTCGAGCGCCACGTAGCCGCGGCTCGGAATGTCGGTGTTGTCGGGATCCATTGCGGGGGCGTCGAGGACTTTGCGGCCGTTGATCCAGACCTGCACCTCGCCGTCTTCCACGCGCATCCGCAGGTCGTTCCACTGGCCCTCCGGCTTGACGGCATTCGCGTCAGGGCCTTCCACCCCGAAGAGGGCGCCCGTGCTGTACAGGTCCGGGGCGATGCCGGCGTCATTGCCCAGATGAATTTTGAGGGCGTTGGAATATGGGCGGCCGCGGCCGTCGTACTGGAAGAAGACTCCGCCCTGGCCCGTGCGGCCGACCGCCTTCCACTGGAGCCGCAGCTCGAAATCCTGGTACGTCCGCTCCGAGATTAACAGCGAGCCGTCGGCGCGCCCGGCATCGGCCGCATATTCGCCTGGGGTGGACGCGTCCCATTTGCGGCTGCCCACCGGCCGCCACTTCGTCAGCGCGTAAGCCCGTTCTTCCAGCGCGGCCGCTTTCGCGGCAGCCGCGGAATCCGGCCATTGCTCCTGGAGGCGGGCGGCGAACGCGAGGCCGTCGGCCACTTTGCCGCGATCGAACTCCCGCTGCGCCTGGTGAGACAGCCGCCCGGCCAGCCGCTCGTAAAACTCTCGCCCCTTCTCGCCGGCGCGGTCGAACCGCGCCCGGGCGCTGCGGTTGTTGCCGGAGGGATCATAGTGCAGGAATGTACCGATCCGCAGTTGCCCTGCGGCGTCGTCTTTCGCCACCACCCTGTCGAACAGGTCCGCGAGATCGGGCGGTTCGAGCTCTCCGAGCGGTTTGGCGATCTCCTTGGTGCTGGTCTTTCCGACCAGCGTGTCGTCCTCGAAGCGAATGAAAGCGAGCTTCGCATTGCCGATGCGGAACTGGTTGCCGGGTTTCAGCGCCGCGGCCGCGTCGCGGACGTCTTTCCAGAAGCCCCGCAGATGCGCGAGGTCGTCCACATCCCACGCCAGCGGCTTACGGTCACTGTCAAACTGCGAATTGGCGGCGGCCGCTTTCAGCAGCGCTTCGGCCTCCGCATACTTCCGCTCGGCGAGCAGCTTTGTGAACTGTTCGCGCAGTGTCGCGTAGGGCAGTGGGAGCTGGAGCGGATCGACCTTCTTCGGTGGCGGAGCGGGTTCGGTCTCGACCGGTGCGACGGGCGGCGGCTCGTTCGCAGCCACCGGCTGCCGGTCCGGGATCGATTCGCCGCGCGGAATGAAGCCCCAGCCGCGGCCTTTCGAGAAGCGCACCATGTACAAATCGCCCGCCCGCTCCGGATCGTCGCAGTAGTAGAGCCACTGCTGGTCGTCGCTGACCCAGTATTGCCGCCGGGTCTTCGATGGCCGGTAGTTCGGCAGGTCGAGTGTGGCGACCAGTTCGGGTTCCGCGAAGTCGGACGACAGATCGGGCCGGCGGGCGCGCTTCAGCAGTCGCCCGTCGAAGACGTACTGCCGCAGCCCGTCGCTCGACAGACAGGGATGCAGCCCCGGCAGCGGATAGGGGATCGCTTTGCGGAAGCGTTCGCTGCGGGACCGGCGGACAGCCGCAAAGCCCGCGACCTCGCCGGTGTTCGTCGCGCGCTCGGTCCAGTACAACCGCAGCCCGTCGGGAAGGATTTGAGCCGAATCCCACGACAGCGTCGGCGTCGGCCGGCTGATCGCCAGCGGCTCCTTTTCGCCCCACTCGGCCAGCGGGTTCGGCCGCGACAGTTCGTAGATGCGCGGCTTATCCGTGACGGCATAGTACACCGACTGCGGATCGGCCGTTGCGCTGGGTGTGGCCGGCAAATCGCTGCTCCGCGTCTGCGGGACAAACACCGGCGCGTCGAAAAAGTGGAACGGACTCGGCCGCGTCGCCACATACAGACCGCGGCCTTCGTCCCGCTCGCCGACAAACCAGATGGTCGCGCCGCCCGGCTCGACGTAAGGATCGAGCTCTCGACCCGGCGAATTGAGCGTCAAGAGCGGTACCGGTGTGCCCGGCTCGAGGTCCAAGTATGCTGAAAAAAGCACGCTGGCCACCGAGGCCGCCGCTTCGCCGTCCGCCGCTGCTTCCGGCGCTTCGGCCAGCGATTCGAACAGCATGTCGGACTCGGCCTCGACGCTCACCTGCTGGAAGGCGTCTCGCCAGCCCGCGCGGGCGACCGTAATCTGGTGCGGGCCACGCAGCAGCGTGACGGCACAGGGCGTGCGCAGCATTTCCCCGTCCACGGCGCGCACCGGCTCGTTGTCGACCAGCACCACGAAGCCGGGGGGAACCGTGTACACCCGCAGGATTCCGGTCTGAGCCTTCGGCAGCGGAATCTCCGCCGGATTCCGAAGCTCGCCCGGCGCCGAGTCCCGTTGCGAGGCTCCCGGAGCGTGGGCCCGCTGGCCGTCGGCAGCTTCGTCGTCGCTCCCGGACGAGCAGCCCCACACCATCGCCAGCACAAACGCGACCAGAACCGATGCGACCCACCGGCAGCGAATCCGCCAGCTAACCGCTCGAACCATCTCTGCGTCTCGCCAACGGCGAAGCGATTGCATTCAGAACCACCGATTGCACACAGGCCACGGATCCATAGACTCGACACACGCTTCATCCGTCTGTGCCATCAGTGTAATCCTTGGTCAAAGATCTGCGCAAGGCTCGCGGAGATTCTGCCCGAGCAGCCCCCGCGACGGGAACCGACATCCGCATGCACCGCGTCATCCTGCTGGGAGCGAGCAATCTCACCGTGGCGTTTCCGCTGGTGGTTCGGCTGATCGCCGCACGGCTCGCGGGGCCAGTCTCGCTGTTCGGGGCCATGGGGCACGGCCGGTCTTACGGCGAGTGGAGCCGGCTGGTGTTCCGCGGTCTGCCGGGCATCGTCCCCTGCCGATTATGGGACGACCTGGCGGCGGCGCGCCAGTCGTCGCCGGACATCCCGGAAGTCTCGCTGATCACCGACGTCGGCAACGACATCTTGTACGGCTACCCCGTCGAGCGGATCATTGGCTGGGTGGAAGTGTGCGCGGAGAAGCTGCTGGCGGGCGGCGGCCAATTGGTCTTCTCGTTGCCGCCGCTCGAAAGCATTCGCGGGCTGTCGCGCGCCCGTTACCTGCTGATGCGCTCGCTGTTCTTCCCGCGGAACCGCATGCCGCTCCAGAAGGTGCTGGGCCTGGCGGAGGAACTCCAGTCGCGGCTGCGGAAACTGGCGGAGCGGCTGGACACACCGTTCCTGGAGCCGCCGGGCGAATGGTACGGTTTCGATCCGATCCACATCGTGCGGCGGAAGCGCCCTGCGGCCTGGAGCGCCATCCTGTCGCAGTGGCAGGCCTTCCAGGGCAGCGAAAACGCCGCCGACGACGAGCCGACGGTGCGATCCGGTTTCTCCTCGCACCGTTTGCGCTGGGCCCGCCCCGCGGAACGGACGCTGTTCGGCTTCCTGCAGCGCCGCCGGCAGCCGGTGCTCTCGAACGATGAGCTGACGGTCTGGTTATACTGACGGCGAAACCCGCCGCAGGGGCCGCGGGTATAGAGCATCGGCAATCGGTGCCGGTTCCGCCCCTCTGTGCCTGAGGTGCCTCACGTGGCAGTTGTCTCCACTGTTGTCGGTCGTCGCGCTCTCCACGGTCTTCGGATGTGCTTGCTGGCCGCTTCCGTTCTCGCTGGCGGACTCCTTGAAACTGCGCGCGTTCGCGCCCAGGACGAGTCGGAAGACGCGACCACGCTCGAGCATCCGCTGGTGGTCGTCAGCGTGGCCAGCGTGAACCGACTGCTGGGCGACGTCCAGTACATGTTCCAAATGATCGAACGGCCGGAGATCTTCGAGGCCCTGGAGGGTCTCGTGGGCAATTTCGGCGGGCTGAAAGGGGTCGATCGCGACAAGCCGTTCGGCGTGATGCTGTTCCTCGAGTCCGGGCTGTCGCTGCGTCCCGAGCCGGTCGGTTACGTGCCCGTCTCCAGCGTCGACGATCTCGTGCGCACGGCCACCATCGGCCCGGTTACGTTCCGCGAGGTCGATAAGAACAAGGGCCGCTACGAAATCGTCGCCCCCGACGAGACGCTGCAGATCCAGATCGCACACGGCTACGCCTTCATCGGCCGCAGCGAAGCGACCATCGATCGCGAGCTGCCCGACCCCGCCGCCCTCACGCAGCAGCTCGCCACGCGCTACGACTTCGCCGTGCGGGCCGACCTCAAGACGATCCCCGAGACCGCCCGCACGCTGTTCCTCGACTACCTGCGGGCCGAAACCGAAACCAACCTGCAGCAGCGCGACGGTGAAGACGACGCCCAATACCAGGCGCGGCGGCTGAGCGGGCTGACGTATCTTGAGATTGCCGAAGGGGTGCTCAACGATGGGGAGGACCTGACATTCGGCCTCGACGCCTCAAAGGACCAGCAGGCGATGGTGCTGGAGTGGTCGGTAAACGCCACGCCGGACAGCAAGTTCGCGAAGATCCTCACCGACCTCGGCGGCAAGTACAGTCGTTTCAATGCCGCGCTCACCGCGGATATCCCGCTGTCGCTGACGTCCTCGGTCAATTATAAGACCGCTGCAAAGCAACCCGATACGTTCATCGTCAGGGTCGCCGAATCGCTCGACGTCATTGAGCGGGTCGCGTCGAGGCGGCTTCAAGAACGGGGCATCGATGCGTCGCCGGTGGCCGGCATCGTCAAGTCGCTCAAAGCGACGAACGAGAAGGGCGTCCTCGACGCGTTCGTGCAGTTCATGGGCGAGCCGCCGGGCGCCTTTGTGCTGATCGGCGGCATCCAGGTCGCGCAGGGCCAGTCGCTGGCGGCCGGCCTCAGCGGCCTCATCGCCAACCTGCCGGAAAAGCCCGCGGGACTGGAGCTCTCGGTGGACTCCCACAACGGCGTCTCGTTCCACCGCTTCACGCCGCCGGAAGTGGACGGCGGATTGGAGCGGGTCTTCGGCCAGCAGCTTGCGGCGTACTTCGGCGTCGGACCCGATGCGCTGTGGTTCGCCGTGGGCGGCGCCGACGCCATGCCCACCTTGCGCGAGTCGATGAACCGCGTGGCGGAAGCGGCGGCCGCGGGACCGCCTCCGCGGACGGCGAAGCAGGCGCCGTTCCGCCTGGTGCTGCATCTCGGCCGCTGGATCGCAATGATGGGCACCGACGAAAGGCAGCGCGACCCAGGACGTCGCATCTCGGAAGACGCGTTCGCCAAGGGCAACGATACGTTGACGATGGAGTTGCGTCCGACCGAGCACGGGCTGCGGTTTCAGATCCAGCTCGAGGAGGGTTTCCTGCGCCTTGTGGGCCTGGGCATCGCCCGCCGCTACGACCGCCGGCGGCTGTAAAAGCACACGGCCCCACGAACGGGGTCTGACCCTTGGACTCAGCGCGAGCGCGGGTACTGTGAGACCCTCGACACGGCAGGCGCCGCGGGAGCCGGACGTGCGGCTGTCGAACCAGGACTTCCTGCCGCTGAACCCGCAGCGCCGGCGGCCGCGGCGACTGTCTTGCCCGCAGGGCGGGCGCCTAGCTCGAACGGCGTCAGAAAGCCGTCGTGGTTGCGATCCATCTGCGCGAACTCCGCCAGCGCGGCCGGCGTCTTCCATGCCAGCCACTCGTAAAGGCCGAGCTGCCCGTCGCCGTCGGTGTCGCCCTGTTTGTAAGCGTCCGGAATCCGCAGCGTCACGCGCGGGCGTTCTTTTTTCGTGGAGGAACCACCGCGCGAGCTGCTGCCCGACGAACGGCTGCGATCGCCATCCCCTCCGGAGCGCGAGCGGTCGTCGTCGTCATCATCGTCGTCGCGGTCGCTTTCCTCGCGGCGGGCGCGCATGCGTTCTTCAAAGGCCCGGTTGAAATCGTCGCGGCCGATGGGTCTTCCGCCTCGGTCGCGCAGCATGTCGCGCATGGACCCCGGCAGACGGTCCTGCTCGTCGCCGTCGATAACTCCATCGCCGTTGCGATCGAAGAACCCGAAGATGCGATCCGGCGAAAAGCCGGGTCTGCCGGGCCCAAAACTGCTCGGACCCTGCGCCAACGCGGATCGTTGGGCGGCCGTGGCGATGAGTGCGGCGGCGGCCAGCAGCGTGAGGATTCGTGCCATGACCCGTCTCACTTCCAAAAAAGGACAGTCCTATCCGCGCGTCGCGGGGTTGAATGACCTGTGCCCCAGCCTTTGTCATTCGCTCCAGCCCGCTTCACCTGCGTCGGGCAACCCCTCGGCTGATGCAGTGGACGCGGCTGGTTATCTATCCTAAACCCTTGACCCAGTGCGGCCTAGGCAATTCGGCCGCTATTGTTTCCGCCCTCGTCAGCGTTTAGCATGAGGTCACTCCCTTCATCGATTCAAACCCCGGTTCCGGCAAATCGTTTCGCTTGACCGGCCGGGCATGGCGGCAGCCCCTGCTTGCGTGGAAGTCTTTCCGTCGCGGACTCATTTTGCGGGCCGACCAACGATGAACCTGCTCCCCCACGCCCCCACGCGCGGCCGCCTTCGCCGTCCTCTGTGGAGCCTGCTGACGCTGGGCGTCGTCGTGGCCATCGCGGCCGACGTGTCCGCCCAGCCGGGCGGCGGACGCTTCGGCGGACGTGACGGCGGCGGACGCAGTTTCGGTGGCTTCGATCGCGGGCCGCTGGGACAGCTCGAACGCGATTCGGTCCAGGCCGAACTGGGACTGACGGAGGAACAGAAGGCACGCATCGCGGAGATCCGCGAAAGCTCTCGACCCGATTTCAGCGCCTTCCGCGGCCAGGACCTCAGCGAAGAAGAACGTCGCGAGCGGTTCCGGCAACTGATGGAAGACTCCCGCCGGCAGACGGAAGCGAAGCTGAAAGAGGCGCTGCGGCCCGAGCAATACACACGGCTCGACCAGATCAGTCTGCAGGAATCCGGCCCGCGGGCCTTCACCCGCGAAGACGTCGCCGCCGACCTCAAGCTCAGCGACGTGCAGAAGCAGGAGCTCGAACGGCTGAACGAGGAACGCTCCGCCGCGTTCCGCGAGGCAAACCTGTTCCGCGCCCCGACCGAGGAGCGTGCTAAGTTCGACGCCGAGTGGAACGCGAAGCTCACCGCCGTGCTCACGCCCGAGCAGCAGAAGCGGTGGCAACAGCGGCTTGGTACGCCGTTCAATCGTGAGGCCCCCGCCGGTGCGCCCACCGCCACAGCCGGCAGCGGTACGACGGCATCGACGCCGGCGCCGCCGAAACCCGCCCTCATTACGCGGCCCGGAAGCACCATCGTGAACGCCGATGGCTCGCAGCCGGACGTCGTGGCTTCTTTCGAGCTCCCCAGTGATGCGCCCGCGGCCCAGGACGACGAGTACGATCCTTCGCTGATCTCCTTCAACTTCGAAAACGCCCCGTGGCCCGACGTGCTCGACATGTTCGCGCGGAAGGCCGGGCTGACGCTCGATGCGCTCGACGTCCCGTCCGGCAGCTTCACCTACAAAGACACGCGGGCCTATACGCCGCTCAAAGCACTGGACGTACTGCACGGCTACCTGCTGCAGCGCGGGCACGTCATGGTCCGCCGCGACAAGTTCCTCGTCGTCTTGAACATCGACGAGCGCGAGATCCCGCCGAATCTCGTGCCGCGGCTCACGCTCTCGCAGCTCGAAGACCTGCACGAGAAGGGCATCGAGAACGAGCTGGTGAACGTGATCATTCCGCTGGAGCCGGGCCTGGAGGCCGAACAGGTCGCGCCCGAGGTCGAAGAACTGCTGGGTCCGCAGCGGAAGGTCGTGGCTTTGAAGGCGGCCAACTCGCTGGCCGTCCGCGACACCGTCAGCCATCTGATGAATGTCCGCGACCTCCTGTCGCGGATGAGCGCGCCGGCCAACCCGGAAGACGCCATCTTCAAGTCGTACCAGCTCGAGAACATCCTGGCCGGCGAGGCCGAAGACTACGTCCGCAAGCTATTCGGCCTGTCGAGCAGCGTGCAGAATGTGTCGTCGGCGGTGCGCTACAGCTCGAGCTACAGCCAGTACGGCGGATCGAGCAGCTATCGCGGTGGATATCCCGGCAGTTCCTGGGGCCGCGGCGACGGCCGCGATCGCGGCCGCGATTCACGCGACAACCGCACTCCGCCGCCCACTGCCCCGGCGCAGCGGCCCGTGCAGCTTGCCGCCGACACCCGCACCAACAGCCTGCTGGCGACGGCCACGCCCTCGCAGCACACGGTGATCGAAGAGGTCGTCGCGTCGATCGACGTGCCGCTCGACCCGAAGATCGCCGGCATCGTGCGTAACAATACGCCGCAGTTCCGCGTGTATAAGGTGACGACCGCCGAGCCGGACGAGGTGGCGAAGACGCTGACGGCCCTGATGCCCAACGTGGTGATCAACGACGACGATCAGCGGGGGCTGGGCTTCGTCCACATTCTGGCGACCCCCGCCGAGCACGAAAAGGTGGCCGAGTACATCCGGTTGATGGACGGTGCCAGCACGCAGTCGATCGACGTCGTGCGGGTGAACCCGCGCTACGACCCGTCGTCCGTGGCGACGATGCTCAACCAGATCTTTTTGAGCGAGACCGATCCACCGACGATCATGGGCGAGCACAGCACGCGCTCGCTGATGGTCAAAGGCTCGCCCGAGCAGATCGTGATGGTCCGCAAGACGATGACCAGCCTCGGCCTGGAAGGCTCGGCCGACGACACGGCCGGCCCCACCGGCCGCGGCCGCTACCGGCAGGTGGCTACCATGGGCCGCGATCCCGAAAAGATCGCCCACCGCCTCAAAGAGCTGCTCGAAGGCTCGCAGGCGGTGCCCAACCGCATCAACGTGGAAGTCATCGGCGAGGGCGGCGACCAGCCGCGCGAACTCGAAGACTCCAGCCCGCGGATCGAGCTGGAAAGCACGGGCGGCGATGCCGAGCTTCAAGAATTCCAGCCCACGCGCCGCCGCGCGACAGCTTCGGAAACGGATGATGCGAACCGCGACCCTGTCCGCCGCACCAGCCGCGACGAGGGCGGCAAACCCGTCACCAGCGTCGATCTGCCGGCGCTGCGTGGCGATGTGGAAGTCGACTTCGTGCCCGGCACGGGCCTGATGATTCTGAAAGGCCCGGAAGCCGAACTCAACAAGCTCGCCAGCCCCGACCGCGGCGTCTCATTCAGCACCGTCAGCTATCAGGGTCCCGAAGACGCCAGCGAAATCGAAGCCACCCCCCCTAACCCCCCCTTAGCAAGGGGGGGCACCGAGCAGTCTCCCCCCCTTGCTAAGGAGGGGCCGGGGGGGGTCTCGGAAGCCGGCGACGCACAGTTGAAGCAACTCTTCAACGATCTCGAAGAACTCCTCGACCTCGAAGACCTCGCCGAACAGCAGCGGACACAGTCCCCCGGCGACCCCGCCCAGCCGCAACCTGACGCCGGCAACGCCGCCGATGCCCAGCCGGACCAGAAACCCGCGCCGCGGGAGAACCGCCGTCCGGCTGAGGGCGCTAGCCGTGCTGCCCCGCCGATCAACATCGAGGTGGTCGGCGGCAAGCTCTACATCTACTCCGCCGACGAGCAGGCCCTCGACGAAGTCGAATTGGCTCTCAGCGAACTGCTGGCCGAAATGCCCGCCGAAACCGTCTGGACCGTCTTCTACCTGCGGGCCACCGATGTCGTGGACGCCGCCGACATGCTCAGCCAGCTTATGCCCGACACCACCATCGCCAGCCTGTCCAGCGCCAGCTCCGGCGGGTTGCTCGGCGGCTTGTCGGGCGGTATCAGCGGCATGGCGTCGGGGCTGATGAACGCCACCGGCCTCGACTCGCTCACCGAGGGGCCGCAGACGCTCAAGATCATCCCGCACCTGGCGTCCAACTCGATCTGGGTCAGCGGTCCGGTCGACAAGGTCCGCGACGTGAAGACATTTCTCGAGCGGCTCGATTCCGACGAAACGCCCGAATCGCTCCGCGACCGCGTGCCCCGCACGATCGACGTCAATTACACCGACGTCGACGAGATGGCCGACATGATCCGCGAGCTTTACAAGGACTATCTCGAAGATCCCAATGACCGCCGACAGCAGCAGCAGGGCAACCCCCTGGCGATGCTGATGGGGGGCAATCGCGGCGGCTCGACCGGCGGCCGCGCGCCTGGCATCCGGCTCACGCTGGCCACCGACCGCCGCACGAGCCAGCTTGTGGTCTCGTGCTCGAACGCGCTCTTCGAGCAGATCAAGCACACGGTGGAGCTGCGCGATCTGGCTGCCAAAGAAGCCAAACGCACGGTGCGCTTCGTGGCGGTCGATGCCGGCAGCTCGCTCGTCCTGCAGGAAACGCTTGGCCGCGCGCTGCCCAACGTGCGGGTGAGTACCACCGGTCAGGCCAGCCAGCGGACTCCGCGGACGGGACAGAACGGCCAGACGACCGGCACACAGCAGAACGACGGCAACCGCGACCGTAACGGCGGCGGCGGTTCGTCCAACGAAGACGCCGAACGCGCCGAACGCTTCCGCCGCTTCATGGAAATGCGACAGCAGCAACAGCAGCAGGGCGGCGGGCCGTCCGGACGCGGCGGCGACTCCGGCTCCAGCGGCCGGCCAAGCTTCTTCGGACGCACCAGCACCGACGGCGGCCGCGGCTTCAGCGGCTTCGGCGGCTTCAGCCGAGGAGATTCCGATCGCGGGCGAGGCCGCTGACCCGGCGAGCGGGGGGCGTCAGCCCCCCGATTCATACAACCACCAACGCCACCCACCACAACACGACGACAAACACCCGCAACATCAGTCACCGGCCGCAGTCTGCATCGGGAGCCTGACGGCTCCCGCTCGCCTTTTCATCCCGCGAAGATTTTGCATTCCCGCTCGACCACCCATGGATATCGGTGAAGTTCTCCAACGACACGGCCTGATCACGCCCGAGCAGCGGGTGCTGGTCGCCGCACAGGCCGGCTCGAAGCGGCTCGACCGGGCCGCGGTCCAGATGGGCTTCGTCCGCGACGACCAGGTTTTGAAGGCCCTGGCGGACGAGCTCGGCATGCGCTATGTCGAGCTCAAACACTTCAAAGTCGACCGCGAGCTGTTGGCCCGCTTCCCCACCACGGCCATCTTCCGGCACTGGCTCCTTCCCCTCGCGCGGAACAACGGCCGTGTCACCGTCGCCACCAGCGATCCCTTCGATCTGGAATCGCTCGACGAGCTGAGCTCGCTCAGCGGCTTTCGCCTGGAGCCCGTCCTCGCCCGCCGCGACGACGTCGTCGAGCTCATCAAGGAGAACCTCGGCGTCGGCGGCGACACCATCGGCGAGCTCGTCGCCCGCCAGGCCGAAGAAGGCGTCGAGCTGCTCGAAGAAATCTCGGACGAGGGCGGCGAACTGGCCGAGATGGCCCAAGCCGCCTCGGTCATCAGGCTCGTCAACGACCTCTTAATCGAGGCCCTCAGCCAGAACGCCAGCGACATCCACATCGAGCCGCAGGAACGCGGCCTCACCATCCGCTACCGTGTCGACGGCATCCTCCGCGTACAGCCCGTGCCGGCGGAGATCAACCACTTCTATTCGGCGATCGTCACGCGGCTGAAGATCATGTCGCGTTTGAACATCGCCGAGAAGCGGCTCCCGCAGGACGGCCGCATCAAGCTCCGCGTCTCGGGCCGCGAGATTGACGTCCGCGTCTCGATCATTCCCATGCTCTACGGCGAAGGCGTCGTCTTGCGCCTCTTGGATAAAGAGCGGATGGTCTTCGACCTCGCCAGCGTCGGCATGGACGCCGCCACCAGCCGCATCTTTCAAGAGCTGATCGCGCTGCCGCACGGCATCGTGCTCGTCACCGGCCCCACCGGCAGCGGCAAGACGACCACGCTGTACAGTGCGCTGAACGAGATCAAAAGCCCTGCCATCAAAATCATCACCGTCGAAGACCCGGTCGAATATCACACGAACGGCATCAGCCAGATCCAGGTGCACTCCAAGATCGGTCTCACCTTTGCCGCGGGCCTCAGGAGCATCCTGCGGCACGACCCCGACGTGGTGCTCATCGGCGAAATCCGCGACGGCGAGACCGCCCAGAGCGCGATCCAGGCCTCGCTCACCGGCCACCTTGTGTTCAGCACGCTGCACACCAACGACGCTCCCAGCGCCTACACGCGGCTGGTCGACATGGGCGTCGAGCCGTACCTCGTCGCCAGCACGGTCGAAGGCGTGCTGGCCCAGCGGCTGATCCGAAAGCTGTGCAAGCACTGCAAAGAACACTACACGCCCGAGGCGAAAGACATCCCGCCCGACTTCCCGCAGGACTTCGGCGGAAAGCTGTGGCGGCCCGTCGGCTGCCGCGAGTGCCGCGACAGCGGCTACTCCGGCCGCGTGGGCATCTTCGAACTGATCCGCAACGACGCCGATCTGCGGAGGCTGTGCGTGGAGAACGCCAGCGCCGGCGTCATCCGCGACCACTGTCTGCGTCACGGCATGACGACCCTCCGCCAGGACGGCTGGAACAAAGTGCTCGCCGGCATCACCTCCGTGGAGGAGATCCTGCGCGTGACCAAGGGAGATGTGATTGCCACGTGAAATGCGAACATTGAACATTGAACGTCCAACGTCGAACGGTGCGTTCGCCGGGAGTTCAAACTTCGATGTTCAGTGTTCGATGTTCGATGTTCGCCTTGAAGACCCATGCCCGACTTCCAGTACATCGCCCGGGACCTCGCCGGGAGCCAGGTGACCGACGTGATCAGCGCCTCCAGCCAGCAGGAGGCGCTGTCCATGCTGGCGGCGCGGAGCCTGTTCCCCGTCCGCGTCGACGCCACCGACTCTGCCGCAGTCGCCCAGCGGCGCATCGGCGGCCGCGTGCGGCCGCGGCACACGGCGGTGTTCTACACGCAGCTCGCGGATCTCTTGCGGTCCGGCGTGCCGCTGCTCCGGTCGCTCGAACTGCTGGAACGCCAGAGCGTCCACCCGTCGCTGAAGCTGGTGATCCAGGACGTGCGCGAGCAGGTGGCCGACGGCATGCGGCTGGCCGACGCCATGAAGCGGCACCCGCGCGTCTTCGGCGAGCTGGGCGTCAGCATGGTGCACGCCGGCGAGGAAGGCAGCTTTCTCGAAGACGTCTTGAAGCGAATCGCCAACTTCACCGAGCACCAGGAAGACCTCAAGGCCCGCGTGCTGGGGGCCATGGTCTATCCCGTGTTCCTGATGGTGATGGGCGCGATCATCGTGGCGCTCATGCTCACGTTCTTCGTGCCCAAGTTCGCGCCCATCTTCGAGCGGATGCAGGAGCGCGGCAGTCTGCCGTGGCCCACGATCGCACTCATGGGCCTCAGCAATTCGCTGCAGATTTACGGGCCGATGATCCTGTTGGGGCTGGCCGCCGCGGTCTTTCTGGCCGTCACGTGGGTGAAGACGGACGACGGCCGGCTGGCGTTCGACCGCTTCAAGCTGGCGAGCCTGAAGGTGGGGAACGTGTCGTTCGGCGTGGGGCCGATCGTCCGCAGCCTGGCGATCGCCCGCTTCTGCCGCATTCTGGGGACGCTGCTCAAGAACGGCGTGCCCATCCTGCAGTCGCTGCGGATCGCCAAGGACGCCACCGGCAATCGCGTCTTATCGACGGCGATCGCCCAGGCCGCCGAGCGGGTCTCGGCCGGCAAGTCGCTGGGCGGCCCCTTGAAGCAGAGCGGCCAGTTCCCCGAAGAGATCGTGGAGATGATCGCCGTCGGCGAAGAGGCCAACAACCTGGAGCAAGTGCTGATCGACATCGCCGACAACATGGAACGGCACACCGACCGCAAGCTGGAGCTGTTCGTGCGGCTCCTGGAGCCGATCATGCTGATGCTGATGGCCGGCGTCATCCTGTTCGTGGTTGTGGCGCTCCTCTTGCCGATCCTGCAAAGTTCGGGGGTGTTCTAAGATGCCGACACGCGCAACATCCGTCCGCGACGAAGTGCAGCGGCTACTCCGGCAGCAACCGTTCCGGCCGTTCGTGTTGAACCTGGAAAACGGCGACCGGCTGGCGGTCGGCCATCCGGAGAACATCGCCTTCGATCCCGAAGTGCCAGAGTCGGAAGCCGGCTGGGGAGATTTCTACGTCATCCGCGGTGCGTTCCGGTTCTTCGGCACGTTCGACGCCGTCACCAGCGTCGCGCTCCAGGATCCCCGCCAGTCCGCAGACGAGTCATAAAGGAAAGAACCATGACCGTTCCCCGTACATTCGCCGGCATTGGTCATTGGTCATTGGTCAATTCCACAAGAAGGAACCCGCCATGCAGATGAAGCGTCCCACAACCCGCGGCCGCCGCCGCGGCTTTACCCTCATCGAAGTCCTGCTCGTGCTGGCCATCCTGGGCGTGATCGCCGCGATGGTCGTGCCCAACCTGCTCGGCACGCAGCGGTCGTCGATGATTAAGCAGACAAAAATCTCAATCCGCGGTGTGGAGAACGTCCTCAGGCTCTACGCCCACGACCACGACGGGAACTATCCGCAGTCGCTCGACCAGCTCTTGCTCAAGGAAGAGATCGCTGGCGACGTCAAGGGCCCCTATGTCCGAGAGATGCCCAAGGACGCCTGGGGTACGCCATTCTTCTATCAGAATCCATCAAAGCAGCCGATCAATCAGAATGTCGAGCAGCCGGACGTCTGGTCGGCTGGTCCGAACAAGCAGGACGACGGCGGCTCCGGCGACGACATCAACAACTGGACGCAGGAAACGGACGTGTAACGCTCGCAGTGCACAGACACCTGAAGCCCACGGGTTCTGGCCCGTGGGCTTCGTCGCGCGATTGATGCTCAATGCTCGCCCGCTCACACAAGCAGCGCACGCTGACAGGCTCACCGCGAGGCGGTTACACGCTCGTGGAGATGCTGCTGGTGCTGTCCGCGCTCCTGGCGATCGCGGGCATCGTCTGGCCGGTGCTGCAGACGTGGTATGGGCATCACGCGCTCAAGGAGGCCGTCCACGACGTCCGCATGCGGCTGGCGAACACGCGCGTGCGGGCGATCGACTCGACGGTCACCTACCAGTTCCTGTACGAGCCGTTCGGCCGCAACTATCTGGTGCTGCCCTTTGAAGCCGCCGCCCCGGACGCGACGCTCGTCTCCGGCACGGCCGACACGGCGCAGATGCAGGCCGTCCAGGCGCGGCGGGTGCTGCACGGCCGGCTGCCCGAGGGCTACGAGTTCCGCTCCGCGCTCAAGGA
>JAHWKJ010000361.1 GCA_019347905.1 Planctomycetota bacterium | reverse complement strand
ACGTCGTAGGCGCCCTCGTCGGCCGGCAGCCAGAGCTGCGGCTTGCGGACCACACACAGCGGCACGCCGAGGTCGGCGAGCACGCGCGAGGCCCAGGGGCCGGCGGTGATAATCAGCCGCGCCGCCGTGTAGCGGCCGCGGTTTGTGACGACCGCGACTTCGCCATTCGACACCGACCACTCGTGCACGATCTCGTTTGTGAGTAGCTCCGCACCGTGCGCCACGGCCCGTTCGATGTGAGCGGCGAGGCATTCCTCGACGTGGAGATACCCCGCCACGGGCTCATAAACGGCCTGCGAAGCTTCCGGAAAGCCGAACGTGGGAAACCGCGCCGCGGCTTCCGCGCGGGACAAATTTTCGATTGTCACGCCGTGCTGCCGGGCGGCTGCGTTCGCTCCGGGAACGGCCTCACCGTCAGGCGGACCGACGATGAGCAAGCCGCACAGCCGCATCAGGTCGCGGCCGGTCTCGCTTTCCAGCTCGCGCCACAGTTCGCAGGCGCGGCGGCAGAGCGGTACGTAATCGGGGTGCTCGAAATAGGCCTGGCGAATGATCCGCGACTCGCCGTGCGAGCTGCCGCGACCGTGCGGAGGGACGAAGCGATCGATCCCCAGCACGCGCACGCCGCGGCGGGCGAGATGATAAAGGGCGCCGGAGCCGAAGCCGCCGACGCCCAATACGATGCAGTCAAAGGCCACGCCGCACGACCCGCCATCTGAGGTACTGAGTACGAGGTGCGAGGTACCGAGTACCAGATCCGGCTACCAGTGTCGCGTGCAGTCACGAGCCGTCGCCCCGGCTAGCTCTTCACGCCGATGTTGATGTAGGTGTGGACGTGCGGGGCGCCGCGGAAGTGCCACACGAACGAGGGGCCTTCCACGCGCCAGATGTCCCAGACGCGGTCTTCGCCCAGGTCGCCCTGCTTGTAGAACGCCATGTGAAGCTGGTCGAAGCCGCCGCCCGACTTGAGCGTCGCGAGGGCCTCGTCGACGTCTTCCTCGCGATAGGGAGCGAGCATGATCTTCACGACCTCTTCGACCAGCCCCTTCTGGTCGGCCGACAGCTCGCCCACGGCCACGCCGGGAAACTTGCCGTCCTTCCCCTGCAGCGGGACGTCGTTCTCCCGCGGGGCCTTTTCCAGCAGGGCCGCTTCACGCTGCTTCGGATCGAGGGCCTCGAACACGTCGTTGGCCTTGCGGCTCTGGTAAAAGAACAGGTTGCCCTTGCTGTTGCCGGTCTCGCCGTGGCCGTAGACGATCGGGCCGCCAAAGGCAGCGCCCGGGGCGCTGTCGCCATCGGCGCGAACCGTGAGGTGGCGGCCGGTGAGCATCCATTCGAACTCGCCGGTGGCGGGTTCGCCGAACACGGCCACGCTGTAGCGTCCGAAGCCGGCCGAGTCGTCTTCCATCTGCTTGAGGAACCGCTCGTAGCCGTCTTCGCTGGTGACGCCGCGGAAGATCTCGCGGATGAGTTCGCGCTGGGCGTCGGTGTAGAAGTCGCCTTCGATCTCGGGCTTGGTGACGTGCCAGTTGGCGCTGACCATCGAGCGGTGCTTGTGGACGTAGGGGAAGCAGATCTCCTGCTTCTGCGTCTCGGAGAGCGTGTCGTAGAACCGCTTGACGGCGGTTTCGGCGCCGCTGTTGGGCGTGGGGGCGGCCGATGCGGCAGAGGGCTTCCACAGCGACGCCGCTCCCGCCAGTGCGGCGGCTCCGCCCAAGGTCTGGACGAACTGCCGGCGGGACAACTCCTCGAAACCGTGCTCGCAATCGGGGCAGGCGATGCGAATGTTGTGAGTCATGACGGCGGCTCCGTGCTGGAAGACAAGGCGGACGGGAAACATCAACGATGGTACATATCCCGGCGAGCCGCCGCAAACAAGTGCCGTTGACCGGCGGCCGGCTGTTGTAATATCTACACCGCCCGCACGCTCCCGGCGTGCAGCATCGACAAACTCTGGTGGATGCGGGCTCCTCGCCGAACAATGCGAGGCGCCGAAAACTGCGGCCCTTTCGTGTCGGGAGTGACTTTTTTGGGGAATCTCCCGAGTTTGGACTCAAGTTTGCCGGGAGACTCCGTGGCTGTCGCCCGATCGCCTCGGGCTGGATGAGCGGTGGCTCGGCAGGGAATGCCGATCCGGCGGCCCGATCGGCCGCAACTGTGTGGAACCAACTCTGACGCAGGGATGCATTGAGCATGGAAGCTCGCTTCTTCCGCGCGGCCGCCGTTGCGGTCGCGCTGGTTTCGACCGGCGCCACGTGGCGCTCGCCCAATTTCGTCGTCACGGCGCCCAGCGAGGAGGTCGCCCGCCAGGTGGCCGAAACCGCTGAGCGCTCCCGCGATGAACTGGCGGTCGCCTGGCTGGGCCATAAGCTGCGCCGCTGGTACCGCCCCTGTACGGTGAAGGTGAAAGTTGGCCAGATGGGGGCCGGCGGTGCGACGACCTTCGCCTTCGACCAGGGCGAAGTCTTCGGCTGGCGGATGACCGTGCAGGGCACGCTGGAGCGCATTCTGGACAGCGTGGTGCCGCACGAAGTCAGCCACACGATCTTCGCCTCGCATTTCCGCCGGCCGCTGCCGCGCTGGGCCGATGAAGGAGCGGCTACGCTGATCGAGCACGACTCCGAGCGCCGCCGCCAGCAATTGCTGTTGAAGCAGGTCTGGCACACCTCGCAGCGAATGCCCTTGGAGCGGCTGCTGGCGATCCGCGAGTACCCTTCCGAGATGCGGGCCGTGATGACGCTGTATTCGCAAGGTCACTCGCTGTCCGACTTCCTCGTGCAGGCGGGCGGGCGGACGCGGTTTCTTCAGTTCCTCGACGAAGCCGAACGGCACGGCTGGGACAAGGCGATTCGCACGCACTACTCGCTCGCCGGCGTGGACGAGCTGGAACGCCGCTGGGAACAGTGGGTCGAAAGCGGCAGCCCCGAGATCGCGCCGACCGCAGACGACGTGCGGCTCGTGGACAACGGGCGGCAACCGCGGAGCGACGGCATCGTGGTGAGGTCGCAGAGCCCGGACGCGGGCGGCGGCGGACGCCAGACGGGGAAGCCCACGGACGGCGAGACGGACCGCAGCTTCAGCCTGCCGACGAGCAGCGGATTGCGCGAAGCACTCAACGACGGCTGGATGCCGGCACCCGCAGAGCGGCTGAGCGTAGAAAGAGACGCGGCCGCCGCCGCACCGGACGACAACGTGATCCGCATCGCACAACCACGGGAGGCAGCAGAACCGCGCATCCTGCGCGACGACCGCTGGTCGGATTTTCCACGGTGACTCCCTTCACACCGTTCCTCCCCCTGAAGCCGGCCGCTGCGGAAACGCAGCGGCCGGTTTTCTTTGCGGACGTGCGAGACGCAGGATCTTCGTCGGCGGTGAGACAGGAAGATTGGGGACAGGAAAATGAATGGCGGGTTGTGATTTTCCTGTCCTCAATCTTCCTGTCTGGAAGTGGAGACAGGAACGATCCCGTACTTCGCCCCCGTCAGCCGGACTTCTTTTTGTCAGGGGGCCGAAAGCCAAGTTCGCCTTTCTGCGACTCGCCACGGCTGCGGGCGTCGTCCATCAGCCCGTAGAACAAGAGCGCCGCACCGCCCAACCCGCAGGCCCAGCCCAGAAACGGCAACGGCCCGCCTTCGAACTGGTTGTGGGCCTGCGCGATTTCGTTACCGGCGACGCACACCGCCGAAGCCACCAGAATCACCGCCCCCGCGATCATGCGCATGCTCAGGACCGATCCAACGAGTTGAGAAGCCAACGCGACGCCGCAGTATACGGATCGGGGCTGTCACGGGTCAAAACGGTGGCGAGCCCTCTCCGGGCCATCGAACCTCGTAGTGCGGATTTCAATCCGCACGGCCAGTTCCGAGACGCGCCTCGTGTGGATTGAAATCCACACTACGACATTCAAGACGCACAAACTTTGGCTACGGTTTCTCGGCGGCATCGCAGGCGCAGACCATCTGACCGCAGCCCGGGCAGCCGCGACCGTACTTCGCCGCGACGGCCTCGGAGAGGTCGATGCGGGCCACGTTGGCGATCGTCGCCAGCCAGGCGAGCACGTCGGCGAACTCTTCCGCCTGCTCCTGTGGCGAGCCTTCGCGCAGCGCCGCCGCCAGTTCGCCGACCTCTTCCATCAGCCACATGAACGTGCCTTCCACGCCGCGGGCCTCGTCGCGGCTGGAGTACATCGCTTCGATCAGCGACTGCAATTCAGCCAGCGTGATCGAATCGCGGTGCGGCGAAGGTGGGTCGAGGGAGTCCATCAAAGTCTGTCAGTCGGGAAGGCTGGAGTGTAGCGGGACAAGGGCGGCACGTCGAAGGAGGGATCCGTCGTTTAGCCGCGTCCTCCCGTAGCGCTTCCATGAACGCCGCGGCGCGGGCCGGTGCCGGGCCGGGCGATCGGGGGCCGACGCCGCCCGGCACGGGCGGAACCGGGAGCGCGACGAATGTCGGTCCTTCCGCCGCGAGGATCGCCGGCAGCTCGTTGGACCATGCGGCCAGCGCGTCGCAGGTGAAGATCGCGGAAAAGCCGCACGCGCCGGCGATGGCCGCGTAGTCCAGCGGCTGACGGTCGCGGCGCAGGTCCGCCGCGCTGAGCGTGGGCTGTGCCCCGGTGACTTCATACGCACCGTTGTCGAACACGATCAGCACCAGGTTGGAGGGCGCGGCGGCCGTGATCGTCACCAGCGAGCCGAGGTTCATCAGCGTCGAGCCGTCGCCGTTGCAGACGATCACCTTCCGCTCCGGCCGGGCGAGCGCCAGGCCCAGCCCCAGCGACGTTGCCTGCCCCATGCTGGAGGGTACGAACACGAAATCGAGCGGATGCGACGGGCCCAGCGCCATCCATTCGCGGGCGGCACCCATGGCCGTCACGACGATCTCGTGCGTCCGCCGCTGTCGCAGTTCGGCCAGCGCCGCCGGCAGCGTCAAACGGTCGGTAGGTGCCACGTCAGGCTTTTCCTTCGGCGATCAGCGCCACGCCCGCGCTGCCGGCGGTGCGACAGGCGCGGAAGTGCTCGGCCAGCAGCGGTTTCTTCGCCGGCTCGTCAATCAGGCGGTAATCGAGTCGCCACGCGTCAAGGATCGGTTCTGTGAACACGCGGGCCGTATCGCCCGGCAGCGTGCTGTCGTTGAGGTAACTGCGGTAGCCGACGATCGCGAACAGCGGCAGTTGAAAATCGTGAAGCACGTTCCGCAGGGCGTCGCCGGATTCGAACAGCCCCGTGCACTGGATCATCACGACCGGCGTCTTTCCGCCGAGATAGAGGCCGGCGGCGACCGCCCACGCTTCACCCTCGCGGCAGACGCGGACGAGTTCCAGCCGCCCGTGCTCGTGAATCGCCGGCTCCCACTGGCCGAGCGTGCTGTCGGGCAGCGAGACCACGTGCGTCACGCCAAGACCGGCGAGCGTGCCTGCGATTTCTTCGCCGGTGAACAAGATCCGATCCTCCGACGTAGAAGTGGCGCCTCGGTAGGCGAAGAACCTCATCGGGGGTTCGACAGGAAGATTGGGGACAGGAAAATGAAGGCCGGCTTCTGATTTTCCTGTCTTCAATTTTCCTGTCTACAACGAAGCCTCAGGGCCTCGCCTGCCGCTGTCTGCCTACCGGCGACCGCCTGCCGAGTCGTTCTCAGGACCGACGCGGCCGAAGCGGCCAATCTTCAAGGTCGTGATCCACACGAACGGTCGGCCGCGTTCGTCGATCTTGATCTCCCGCGTCAGTTTGTGCGGGTTCGTCACGCCACGCAACAACAGGCTCCACGATGTCTTCCGCGGGGGATACGAGACGGTGATGTTCTCCAAGTCGATCTTCCACGTTTCGATGGCGTAGTGATCGATGCGGATCGCCACGTCGGTCTTCGCTTCCACGGCACTCAACACGTCGGTCAGCTTTAAACCATCGAGCTCGACCGGCAGCAATTCGAAGAGGCCGGGGGCGGTTTGCGGCAGCGAATGCTTTGGCTCCCATCCCACCGGCCACACGTCCGCCGTCTTCTTCAGCGGCTCGATGAGCAGCTCGAGCGAGCCGTCAGCCTTGCGCTGCGGCCGGAAGCCGAGGCCGAACTCATTCAGCATCAGGGCGAGCGCCGTGCCTTTGGCAAAACCCTCAACGGACTGCCGCACTTTGCGGCCGTCGGAGACGTCGTTCTTCAAGAACGCTTCGCTGTCGCTGCTGAGCCGCAGTGGATAGTCCTTCGGAAGATCGAGCGCGGCGAGCGCTTCGGCCAGCGTGCGGCCGTCGGTCTTCGCCTGCGTTTCCTCCTGCAGGCTGGTGTAGAGGGCGTCGAACTGCACGGGGCTGAGGCCCCACACGGGCTGGCCTTCGGGTGCTCCCTGGGCGCCGTAGGACTTCAGCTCTTCGAGCCACTCTCCGAGCTTTATGGATTCGGCTCGTGAAAACCGACGCTCCGGGAAGACCAGTTCGCCGGAACGTTCCAGCCGTCCCACCAGCTTGACGCGACGCAGCGTCCCCACGGTGCTTTCCGACAGTTCCGGCTTCTCGACGCCCACCGCACGGCGGAGGCGAACGCTGTAGCCGAGCTTCTCGAACGCCCGGAACCACTCCTGGGCGTGCAGGGCGCCGCCGTCGGTTCCGTACAGCAGTTCGACAGTCACGTCGGTCTTGCCGGCCGCCGGTTCGCGGTCCGCCGATCGCGATTGGACCTGTGGCGAACGCAGACCTCTTGCAGGCTTGACCCGA
>JAHWKJ010000360.1 GCA_019347905.1 Planctomycetota bacterium | reverse complement strand
ACCAGGGCCTGTTCGGCCCCGCCGGGATCGAGGTCGGTGATGCAGAAGGCGATGCGGATTGGCAACGAGAGATCGGTCAACGCTGCGACCACTCCGTCCGGTTTGGTTCAAACAATTTGCCCTGCTTCCACGCTACCACCGTAGAGCGAAGGTTCCACCGCCGTCTTCTTGGATTCTTCATCGTCCGGGCGTAAAATCTTGCTCCAACGCGTCTACAAACACCTCCGCAGGACCCCCGGAGCCGCCCGTGTCAGTGCACCTGATCCACGACCTCGAAACGTTGCACCGCGATCTGTTGTCCATGTGTGCGACGGTCGAGGAAATGGTGGGGCGAGCGGTCGAAGGGTTGTCGGGGCCGGACCAGGATCTGGCCGAAGAATTGCGCAGGCGCGACGACGAAATTGACCGCTGGGACGTGCGGATTGAAGAAGAATGTCTCAAAATCCTCGCCCTGCACCAGCCGGTGGCGACCGATCTGCGGCGGATTACGGCCGTCCTAAAGATCTCCGGCGAATTGGAGCGTGTGGCGGACCTTGGCGTCCACATTGCCGAACGGGCCTGCTCGCTGGTGGGCTGGCCCGAAGGCGGGGCTTTGGAACGGCTGAAGCAGATGGCCCGTATGGCTTTGGACATGCTGCATCGCAGCATCGACAGCTATGTGGAGCTCGACAGCCAGCAGGCCCGCTCCGTGTGTGGCGAAGACGACGCCGTCGACCGTATGAACCGCGAAATCATCGAGGAACTGATCGTTCTCATGCGGCAGTCGCCCGATCTGGTCGAAGCGGCCATGCACCTGTTCTCGGCGTCGAGGCACGTCGAGCGGATCGCCGACCACGCCACGAATATCTCTGAGGACGTCGTGTACCTTGTCGAGGGAGAGATCATCCGCCATCGCAGCCAGCATGAAGTCGCGGCCAGCGGATGAGCTTATGAAGCAGCAGACGATACTGGTCATCGAAGACGAACGTTCGCTGGTTGAGGCCCTGACGTACAACCTCGCGAACGAGGGCTTCCGCGTCCTCTCGTCGACGGACGGCATGGATGGCCTGCGCAAGGCCCAGCGCGAGCTGCCGGATCTTGTGCTGCTCGATCTGATGCTTCCGGTCGTCGAAGGGCTGCAGGTCTGCCGCCAGCTCCGCAGCGATCCCCGCACGAGAAACATCCGCGTGCTGATGCTGACGGCCAAGAGCGAGGAAGTGGACGAAATCGTCGGCTTCAGCATGGGCGCGGACGACTACGTCACCAAGCCCTTCAAGATGAAGCCGCTGATCCATCGCATCAAGGCCCTGTTGCGGCGGCACGGTCCGGAAGAGGCCGACGTGGATCGCGTCGCAGCCGGCGGCATCGAGGTCGACCGCCTCAATCATCTCGCCACCGTCGATGGATGTGAGCTGACGCTCACGCCGACGGAATTCCGCCTGTTATGGACGCTGGTGCGGCAGCCGGGGCGGCCGTTCACGCGACACGAGCTGATGGACTCCAGCCGCGGGGAAGATGCCAACGCTCTCGAACGCACGATCGACGTGCACGTGCGGGCGCTCAGGCAGAAGCTGGGCGACAAGGCGCCGCTGATCGAGACGGTGCGCGGCGTGGGCTACCGCTTCCGATCCGGCGCCGCGGCCAGCGAGACGAACGGCGACGAGCCGTAGAGCAAGCAGCCTGCTTGCTCCGGTGCTCGGGGCCTGGAAAGACTGGGGGCATGACGGTGGCGCAAGTTGCCGGCTTGCCGTCCTTGCGGCGGTCCGTCACAAGCTGGCAGCTTGTGACTACGCGTCATTGCCCCGCCCCGTCCTGCACAATGGCGGCGGTAAACGCCACGAGATCACCCTTCGAGCGGGCGGTGCGCTTCAGCGCCTCCATGTTTCCGGCTTCCTGGCAGAGCTCGGCGAACGAAAAGCCGGATGACTCATCGAGATCGCTCAAGTAGGTTTCGGCCAGCTCCAGCGCCTCGTCCAGCCGGCCGATGCGGATCAACAGATCGACGAGCACAATCGCGAGGTACGGCTTGTCTTCCTCATCCGGTTCCGCGGCGAGCTTCTCGCGGAAGTAAGCGAGCGCATCCGCGCGGTTGCGGTCCAGCAGCACTTTGAAGAACTGTTCGTGCGCGGGGTAAAAGTCGTCGAAGGGCGGATCGCCCGCGTACTGGAACTGCCGGTCGAGACGCGAGCCGTATTCCGCCAGCTCCAGCGCTTTGGGCAGCTCCGGGCTGTCGGGCGCGAGCACGCGGGCGAAGCGCACCACCGCGTTGAGGTGCGACACGTCGATGTGGTAGTTGCCGTCGGCGAACAGCCACTCGCGGCCGGTAAACAACTCCCGCAGCGAGGATGTCGGTGGCAACATCGCAATTCGGCGCTCGACGTCGGCCCGCAAACTGTGCGAGAGCTCCTCGTAAAGTTGCCGCACCAGCAGCGCCGCCGCCTTCCGCTGGTTCTCGGGCGAGAGCTGACTCATCATCTGGTCGAGCGTCGTGATCGTGTTGCAGGTTCCATGCGTGCGGAGCAGGATTTCCAGCCCTTTGACGGGATTGGCCCCCTCGTACAGGGCGATCTGGATGATCTGCTGCGTCGTCTCGCCGGCATCGGCTCTGACATCCAGCCGCTCGATGGCCTCCGCGACCTTCGCCGGCTCGCGGATCATGTTCAGAAAGCCCCAGGCCTGCGGGATGTTGCCGGTCTCGAGAAGCAGTTCGCCCACCTCGCGGGCCGCATCGACGAACGCCTGCTCGAACTCGCCGCGCTGCTCTTCCGGCACATCGAGCGAAGTGGGCTGGGCCAGCGGCAGGCCCATCTCGTAGCGCTTCTTCAGGAGCAGCGCGTCGAACAGCCGCCGGTACTCGCGGCGATTGCGCAGCGTTTCGACCAGCCGATCGATGGCGGCCCGCGGCCCCTCGCCGCTGCGGGCCTGCTCCAGTTCTGCAAACGCGGTATCGCTCATGTCGCTCCTTAGCGGTGATCGGCTCTCAGCTTTCAGCGGTCAGCAGTCAGCTTTCAGAGATCAGCAGTCTTGCTCTCAACCCTCAACCTCTCTCAATGGCAGCCGCCGCTGCCGCAGCCGCCGGTGCCGCAGCCGCCGCCGGTGGCCGCCTGTACGAGGCCGTCGCCGTTGACCGGCTGCACTTCGACAATGCCCAGCCCGGCAGCGGCCGCCTGGAGCGCGAGCTTTGTGCATTCCGGTCCGCGGTCGTTCAGCACGTACAACACCAGCTTCTGCCGGTCGAGCGTCCACTCCAGGTCGATCAGTTGCAGATCGAGTTTCCAGCGGGCGATCCGCTCGGACCACTCGCCAAAAGCCCACTCGCATTCGCTGCGGAGCTCGCCGGCACGCGATACGTCGTCCGGCCCGGCGCTCCGCAGCACGACGGGATCGTCCTCGCCGATGCCGTTGGCCGCGTCGGGAAGCGCATCCTGGAGGAGCTCTCCCAGTTCGATGCCGCGATGGCTGCGGACAACCACCTGGCTGCCCCGGGGAAGGGGCCGCTCGACGGCGACGCGGAACCGCGCCACTTCGGGAACGGCTCCGTAGCGGACAAGAACTCGATCGTTCATTGGTGCTGCGATCCGTCGTATAACATTGGCTTCTTCGGGGCGTGGGGCGCGCGGGCCCTCCTCCCGGCGTTCGCGTTTCCATTCCCTCCACGTTCAGTATGCAGGAGCCGTGCGGGAATTGAAAGCAGTTGCGTCGTGCGTCCGTTCACCGGGCGTCACGGAAAGCTCAAGCCCTGACCGGACGGCGACCGCGCACCGGGCGGCGCAGGCGACGCGGCCGCGCCGGACCCCCCTCGCGAGGCTGCGCCGCCTCCGAGTGGAACGGATGGTCCCGGTCGACGCGGATGGTCGAGCGAATCAGCTTCTCGATCGCCCGCAGATCGGAGCGCTCGCTCGCATCGCAGAAGGACAACGCCATGCCGACAGCCCCCGCCCGGCCGGTGCGGCCGATGCGATGCACGTAGCTTTCCGGCTCGTGCGGCATGTCGTAGTTGATCACGTGCGAGATGCCCTCCACGTCCAGCCCGCGGGCGGCGAGGTCCGTCGCCACCAGCACCCGCAGGCGTCCCCGGCGGAAACGGTCGAGCACCCGGTTCCGCGCGTTCTGCGATTTGTTGCCGTGGATGGCGTCGGCCTCGACGCCGCCACGGCTCAACTGCTGCGCGACCTTGTCGGCCCCGCGCTTCGTGCGCGTGAAGATCAGCATGCGGACGAGGGCCTCGTCGCGCAGCAAATGGTCCAGCAGCGGCCGCTTGTTGGCCTGTTGAACGAACAGCACGCGCTGCTCGATGAGATCGACGGTCGAGGACTGTGGTGTGACTTCGACACGCACCGGATCCCGCAACAGACTCGCCGCCAGGCCGCCGACGTGCGCCGGCAAAGTCGCCGAAAAGAACAGCGAATGCCGTTCGCGCGGCAGGCAGGCGATGATCCGCTTCAGGTCCGGCAGAAACCCCATGTCGAGCATGCGGTCGGCTTCATCGAGCACAAACGTCTGCAGGCGGTCCAGCCGAATGTGCCCCTGGTCCTTGAGGTCCAGCAGGCGTCCGGGAGTGGCGATGGCGATGTGGACGCCGCGCCGTAAGGCCCGCACCTGCGCGTTCTGGTTCACTCCACCGTAAATGACGGCCTGCCGAATCCGCAGGTAGCGCCCATACGTCTCGAAGCTTTCGCCAATCTGAGCCGCCAGTTCCCGCGTGGGAGACAATACGAGGACGCGCGGCGCGCCTGGGACGGGGGCGCTCGGCCGGGCCTCCAGCCGCTGCAGAATGGGGAGGGCGAAGGCCGCCGTCTTTCCCGTGCCGGTCTGGGCGCAGCCCAGCAGATCGCGACCGGCCAACAGATGCGGAATCGCTGCGGCCTGAATGGGCGTGGGGGTTGTATAATTCTGGGCTCTGATCGCCCGCTGCAGGGGCTCGATCAGGCGCAACTCGGAAAATGTCTCAATCGGTTCCAATGGTTTTCCTGTGAGGTTCTGCGGACGCGGTGCGACACATCTCGGCCGCAATGCGGGCGTCGGCACCGGTGCGGTGAGCGGGCGCGAGGAGAGAGCAGGCCGCCGGCGACGGACCGCGAAGTGGCGATGCCGTGGTAGTGTGGATTTCAATCCACAGTACAGACTTTCGAGAGGCACACACCCGGAGCGCCTGCCGAATTCTGGCCGGCGCGTAACGGCGGCGGAAGGGCTCCGTGAAACCCGGCCCGCCGCCGGCGGACCGGGTCTGGAATCACGGAGAAACTCGCGACTCGAGACGGCTTAGTAGCGGTTGCGGCGGCCACCGCCGCCGCCCCCACCGGAGCGCTCCGCGCGAGGCCGCGCCTCGTTCACGGTCAGCGCCCGGCCGTCCAACTGCGCGCCGTTCAGGCCGGCGATGGCCGCATCGCCGCCGTCAGCCATCTCAACGAAGCCGAAGCCGCGCGAGCGGCCGGTGTCGCGATCGGTCACGACCGAAGCGGACGTGACGGTGCCGAAACTGGCGAACGCTTCACGCAGCGAGTCTGCGGTGGCGTTGAACGACAGGTTTCCGACATACAGATTCTTGCTCATCGTCATCCTTCTGCGAGCCGCACGGGCTCAAAACTGGGACACTCGGCTTCTCGAACAATACCAGCCTGAGGTCCCGCCGTGAGATGGATGACTCAAAGCAGAGTTCCGGATGGATCAGTCGAGGATGGAGCAGGTTTGCTCCCGTCAACGGCCGGCCAACGGGCCAGCCAAGACGCAGGCAATTATACCAGCGAGTTCAAATTCCGCTAGGACGAATTATCGCTCATGGCCTTTCCCCCTGAAAAGGGGGCGACGCGGAGAGCCCGCCGCGCAAGCAAGGAGCGGGGGTGGAAGTTTGGAACTCGCGTCGCGAGTCGGTACGCTGGACACTCGCAAATGCTTCGCAGTCAACGGAGCCGAGCGAAAGGACCGGAACATGGCCGCTGCAGATTTTCGCGACCGGTTGCTGGCCGGCCTGGGCGGCGAGTGGCCCAAGCCGCCAGAGCTCAACTTCGGCGTGGCCGGCGAAGTCATGCCGCGCGAGGGCTACTCGATCCACCAGATCTTCTACGACGTCGAGCCGGGCGAGACGGTGACGGCGCTGCTCTTGATCCCGGAAGGCGCCTCGCGGGCGAAGCCGGCGCCGGCGATCGCCGTGTGGCATCAGCACAACGGCGAATGGCACCTGGGCAAGAGCGAACCGGCCGGCCTCGCCGGAAATCCCATGCACCACACGGGCGCCGCGCTGGCCCGCGAGGGCTACGTCGTCCTCTGCCCCGACGCGCTCTGCTTCGAAGACCGGCAGGACAAAGGCGGCAAACTCAAAGGCGGCAACTACGAACGCTTCGAGTTCCTGCGGTATGTGGTGGCCGGCAAGTGCATGGCGTGGAAGAACATCCTCGACATGAAGCGGGCCATCGACGACCTCGCCGGCAGGCCCGAGGTGCAGGCAGACCGCCTCGGCTGCTACGGCCACTCGATGGGCTCCACGCACACCTGGCTGGTCGGGCCGTGGGCGCCGCGGCTCAAGGCGCTGGTCGGGAACTGCTGCCTTCCCACGTACGCCGGCATCCACCGCGAGGAGATGCTGCACTGCTTCCCCAATTTCGTGCCGGGCATTTTCCAGTACGGCGACACGCCCGATGTCGCGGCTCTGATCGCTCCCCGGCCGTTGCACTTGAACTTTGGGGAGAACGACGGCGGCAGCCCCATCGACGAGGTTCGTCACGG
>JAHWKJ010000359.1 GCA_019347905.1 Planctomycetota bacterium | reverse complement strand
GAAGATGGGTGAAGAGCCTGAGGAGCCGGTAAAGCGCTGAAACCGTGTGTGCTTCTCGAAGGCCGGTGGCGGTTCGGGGGGCGTGCGGGAGCCGGTTTCAGCCCCGGTAGGGGCATCGGACCGTAGCCCATGGCGTGAGCCATGGGGAGGATCGTTTGAGAACGCCTCTCGCCAGCCCCGGCAGGGGCGACAGAACCGGTCTGCGTCCCCTTCTGTCGCCCCTGCCGGGGCTGGGGATCGCCGCGGATGACGCTGATCTCCATGGCTCACGCCATGGGCTACGGTCCAGCGCCCCTACCGGGGCTAAAGGTGTCGCTGCCGGCCGACACGAGCACAGGCATCTGCCCGGTTGAGCTTCTATCAACATTCGCGACGCACCCACGCTGGAACCGGCGCCGGCCGCCTTCGCCTTGCGGCCCCGAAATCGGCTGCGGTATCCTCGATAAGGAGATCCTTCCCGCTCATTTCTTCGCTTCAAACCACCACGCGGCGATGCCTTCAGCTCACAGGCCCGACGCGCGACAGCCCGACGGTGCCGCTTATCTCATCGTGCGCGAAGGCAGCGCGTGGCGCGATGTGTTCCGGCTGGCCCCCGGCCAGGTGACCACCATCGGCCGCGCCCCCACCAACCGCATCGTCATCCGCGACGAAATCTGCAGCCGCAACCACTGCGAGGTTTTCAAGAGCGGAACCCAGTGGACCTTGCGCGATCTGGGCAGCCGCAACGGCACGCTGGTCAACGGCAAGCGCGTCGCCGGTGACTGGGAGCTGGAAGACGGCGAGCTGATCCAGATCGGCTCGTGCGAAATGGGCTTCACGTACGATCTCGGCCGCTCGTTCCCGGAGTTTGAAGAAGACTACGACGGCGAAACGGCCATCGACCACGTGCTGGAACATCCCACGTCGGAGTACGCGCCGGAGATCATCCACCGCACGGGCACGTCGCGCTACCGCGCGTCGGCGGAGCCGGAAACCGTCGGCCGCGATCGCACCAGTCAGGAGCTCGCGAAGCTGTACCGGCTGGCAATGGAGATGGGCGGCGCCCGCGACGAGCGAGCCTTGTGCCAGGTGGTGCTCGACGGGCTGTTCGAAGGCACGTGCGCCGATATCGGCGCGATCCTGTTGTTTGCCGGCGGCCGCACGACCGAACCGAAGCCGGCGCTCCTGGAAGCGATCGTCTACAAGTCGCAGAACAATCTGCCGTACCAGAAGGTCTCGGACTACCTCTCGAAGGTCGTGCTCGAGAAGCGGGAGGCGATTCTGGCGCGGGACGTCGCCGACGACAGCCGCCTCGCCACACGCGACAGCCTGGGCGATATCCACGCGCAGAGCGTGATCTGCGCGCCCATCCGCGGCGGCGATGCGACGCACGGGCTGGTCCACCTGTACTCGACGAACCCCGACAACCCCCTGGAGCCGGACGACCTGGAGTTCACGCTCGCCGTCGCCGACCAGTTGGCGACCGCCCTCGAAAACCTCAAGGAGAAGGAGACGCTGGCCGACGGTCTGGCCCGCGCCCGCGACGAAGCCCAGACGCTCCGGCGGCAGCTTCAGATCGAAAGCGAGATCATCGGCGAGAGCGACGCCGTCCGAGCCCTGAGGGACACCATCGCCCGCATCGCCCCCACCGACGCCACCATCCTGATTCGCGGGGAAAGCGGCGTCGGCAAAGAGCTCGTCGCACGCGCCATCCACTTCTCCAGCGACCGCCGCACCGGCCCGTTCATCTGCATGAACTGCGCAGCCCTCAGCGAGAGCCTGCTCGAAAGCGAGCTGTTCGGACACGAGAAAGGCTCGTTCACCGGCGCCACCGAGCGCAAGGCCGGCAAGTTCGAGCAGGCCCACGGCGGCACGCTGTTCCTCGACGAAGTGGGCGAGATGAGCCCCGGCATCCAGGCGAAGTTCCTGCGGGCACTGGAAGGGCACCCGTTCGAACGCGTCGGCGGCCGCGCACAAATAGACGTCGACGTGCGCGTCGTCGCCGCCACCAACCGCAACCTCGAGCGCGACGTGCAGCGCGGCGCGTTCCGCAAAGACCTGTTCTTTCGGCTGCAGGTCGTCGAGGTGCACGTTGCCCCCTTGCGCGAGCGGCGTTCCGACATCCCCATGCTGGCCGGCCATTTTCTGGAACGCTACGCCCGCAAGGCCCATCAATCGCCCAGACGCCTGGAGCGCTCGGCCCTCGAGACACTCATGAAGTACGACTGGCCCGGCAACGTCCGCGAGCTGCAGAACGTGATCGAGCGGGCCGCCATCCTCTCGCGCTCAAGCGAGGTCGAACGCGAAGACATCGTCCTTTCCGGCCTGGCCACCGATCAGGAGCCGTCCGCCGAGCCGTCCGCCTCCGCGCCCATCCGCGAAGTGTCGCTCGAAGACCTCGAAAAGCAGCACATTCTGGCAATGCTCGAACGGCTCGACTGGAACAAGACGCGCGTCGCACAAGTCCTCGGCATCGAACGCTCGACCTTGGACCGCCGTCTGAAGCGTTACGGTGTGAAGCGCCCGCGGTGACGGCAGGGTCGAGGGTCGAGGGTCGAGGGCCAGAAAGCGAAGGTGTGGTTGCTTTCTGGCTCTCGACCTTGTCTCTCGACTCTCGATCCACTTTCGACCTTCGGCTGACGACTATCCTCTGGCTCTTGACCCTCAACCCTCAACCCTCAACCCTCCCATGACAACAGCAGTCATCTTCGACATGGACGGCGTGCTGATCGACTCCTACCAGTCGCACTTCGAAAGCTGGCGGGCGCTGGCCGCCGAAGAAAGCCGCACGTACACCGAGGAGCAGTTCGCCGCCGGCTTCGGCCGCACCAGCCGCGAGGTCATCGCCGACCAGTGGCGCGGCGAGGAGTTGTCCGAGGAGCGCATCGCCCGCCTCGCCGACCGCAAGGAAGCGATCTTCCGCGAGCGGCTCGCGACAGAGTTCCCCGCAATGGAAGGCGCCGTCGAGCTGATCGCGGCCCTGCATGAAGCCGGCGTGCGCATCGGCGTCGGCTCCTCCGGCCCACCGGAAAACGTGTGGCTGATCCTCCAGCGGCTGGGCGTGGGTGAAGGGATTGCGGCCGTCGTCACCGGAGCCGACGTGACGCGCGGCAAGCCCGACCCGCAGGTGTTCCAACTGGTCGCCGAACGCCTCGGCGTCCCGGCCGAACGCTGCATCGTCGTCGAGGACGCCCCCGCCGGCATCACGGCGGCCCGCGCCGCGGGCATGAAGTGCCTTGGCCTCGCCAGCACCGGCCGCACCCGCGACGAGCTCCAGGCCGCGGACCTCGTCGTGGGTTCGCTGCGCGAGCTGTCCGTCGAGCGGATCACCGCCCTCGTCGACGAACTGCCAGCCTGACGCAGCCGCAGCGGATGCCCTTGCATCCCCGCTGCGGATCGTCTATCTCTAAAGTCGCGGTGATTCTCGCCCCTCGCGCCGCCGCGAGCGAGCGCGGTGCCCGCGTATTCCCCGATAGCTCAATCGGTAGAGCGAGCGGCTGTTAACCGCTAGGTTCTTGGTTCGAGTCCAAGTCGGGGAGCCTTGTTTCCGGGAGCGGAAACCCGCTCCCGGCTGGTTGATGCGAAAGGCCGAGAGGTCTCCCTCTCGGCGTTCTGGTATTCGAGCTGCTCGCACGTCTCGCGGGCGAACTCTTCGCGCAGCTCGCCGCAGCACGGACAGCAGCGCTCCTCTTCGGGACGTCCTCGCTGCGAGGCCCTCCAGCGTCACCGGCACAAACAGCGGCCGCTCACTTCGGTCTTGCGGCCGGTTGCCCTCCCGCAGCCGCCGTCGCCACCGATAGAACGCAGCCGTGCTCCTTTCGTTGGTGATTTCCGGAAAGTGAGCCCCGCCGTCGTTCCGCTCGGAAGATGGCGGTACGATGAGCGGCGGACTTCAACAGTGGGAGACGTGCGATGAGACTACAGTGCCCGACGAGCGCCGTGCTGCTGTCGGTTCTGCTTCTGATGGCTGCGCCCGCTGGCGCTGCCGATCCGATCGAGGTCGGCCGCCGAAAGCAGCTCTTCGTCGACGATCGCGTTGTGGCCGATGCGGCCCACGTCACGCGGGAGCTGGGCGCCGTCACCAAGGCCAACGACGGCAAGCCGATCTTCACCGAGGGCTGGTTCTACGGGACCGTGCTCTACGACGACGGCCGCTTCAAGCTCTGGTATCGAAAGCCCGCTCAGGCGGGTTACGGCTACGCGGAATCAGCGGATGGCCTGAGATTCGAGAAAACGGCCGATGTCAGTGGGATCAACTTCGCCGGCGACTACACGCTGTCGGTCACGATCGACGAGCACGCAACCGACCCGGACCACCGCTACAAAGCCGGCTATGACGCCCCCGGCATGGCGGCGGGCATCGCCCATTCGTCCGACGGCATCCGCTGGACTCCATACAACGGCGGCAAGCCGGTCACCGGCCGCGCGGCCGACACGTACAACCAGATCCTCTGGGACGAGGACGCCCGGCTGTACCGGCTGTTCACGCGCACCGACTTCGGACCGGCGGGTGGTGCCGAGGAGTGGCGCGGCACCCGCAGCATGACGAACCCCGACGTCATGGCCGATCCCACGGCGTGGAAGACGGTGCGGAGTTGGGCCTTCCAGCGGGAAGGCGAGCAGGAGCGCCACCGACGGCAGATCTACGCCCTCACCGACTGGATCTACCACGGGGCCCACTTCGCCCTGATGTCGGTCTACGAGTGGCCAGGTGATGTGAGCGCAGGCGGAGCCGACCTGGTGAAGCGGCACGAACGCGATGTGATGAACTTCTACATCGGCACGAGCCGCAACGCCGACAACTGGGACCTGACGTGGGTCTATGCCGGTAAGCCCATGATCCCCCGCGGTCCGGACGGCGCCTTCGACAAGGACATCGTGCTGCCCGCCTCGCAGATCGTCACACACGACGACAGGCACTGGCTGTACTACGCGGGCGCCAACGAGCGCCACGGCACCGGCGAGGTCACGTTTCCGCGAAAGCACGCCATCGGCCTGGCGACGCTACGGCTGGACGGCTTTGTGGCGCTGGTCGCCGGCGACGAAGCCGGCACCGTCACCACAAAGCCGTTCCGACTCGACGGCTCAGCCGTGGAAGTGAACGTCGATGCCACCAACGGCACGTTTGCGATGGAAGTGCTCGATGCTGCCGGTAAGCCACTGCCTGGCTACACCGCGGGGGATGCCATGCAGTACGAGAATGTCGACAACCTCCGGCTGCGTCCTTGCTGGCGAAATGCGGACGATCTCTCGCCGCTGAAGGGCCGAATGGTCCGACTGCGATTCCATCTCCGGCATGCCCGGCTTTATGCCTTTCAGATCGTCATCGAGCCTGCCTCCCGCTTGCGATAGACCTCATTCCGGTCTTTCCGTTTCCCTGTAGCCCTTGCCCGTCTTCTCGTCGATCAACTTGCTCGCGTGACGGTGTGCTGACGACTCGTCGTCGAATGTCTTTGGTTTCGTCTGGCCGGCCGTGCCGATCCGGCCAAAGCGAACGGTGACGGTCGTCCCGGCGACGGCCACCTCCCAGAACTTCGAAGACTTGCCGTCGGAGAACTCGAAATAGCGACCCCCTGCGTCCGCGTCCGGGATCGCCGCTGCTGCGGTTGGTGTCCTGTGTGCCGCGGTCGATCTCGACCCTTTCCGCTTCCCCGTCGCTGCCGGCGTCCCGACAGCGCCTGCATCCGTGCGGACGCGGACGAACGATGGAAACCGCGGCACGCCCGCGTCGGAAAGCTCCTGGTAGCGGAACGTGATCGTGCTGCCGATGGCGGGCGGGTTGTCGCGCTGCCGGTCGGTGAAGCCGGTGCCGACGGAGAACTCCGTGCCGTCCTTCAGCCGCACGACGAGCGCCCCCAGCCGTCCCTTGTGTCGCCCCTTGCCGCCCGCATGCTCGACGACGACGGCGTCTTCGTCATGGAAGGTCTTCACCTTCAACAGAGTATTCGACCGTCCGGCCTCGTAGCGGGAAGCCGGCTGCCGCAGCATCAGGCCCTCGCCGCCCAGTGATTCCACGCGCGCAAGCTCCTCGCGCAGGTGGTCGAGGCTGCGGCAGCGCTGGTGCTCAAGCGGCAGGATGAACTGCGATGCGAGCTTCCGGAGAGAGTCCTCCAGAAACTCCAGCCGCGTCTCGAACGGGGCCTCCAGGGCGGGTGCGTCGAAGACAACGTAGCGCACCTGCTGCCACTCCGGGCCCTTGTCCTGGCGGCGGACGATGCTCACGGTCCGCTGGAAGGCCTTGCGGTCGAGCCACAGTTCGCCATCCAGCGGCGACTCGGGCAAGCCCTGCACGAACCAGTCCGGGGCGTGCAGCTCGTTTCCCAGCCGGGAGCGAAAGCGGCGGCCGTCCCAATAGGCGCGCACGCCGTCGAGCTTCTCGCTCATCCACCAGTCGGTCAGGTCCAGGTCGTTCTCCCAGCGGTGAGCCAGAAGCAGCGGCGGGCCCTCCGTGGGCGCTGCCGAAACCTTCTGGAGCGGGACGGCATTGCCGACGCGCTTCGTCTCGGCCTCGTCGCCGCGGAGCTTGCGGATGTGCTTGCACGTCCGCTGCTCGATCGCCAGCGACTGGTTCCGCCAGGCCGGGCAGGTGCAGGAATAGACGCCGCCGGTGTTCTTGACGATGTATGGCTTGCGAGCGGAACCTTGAATCTCGATCGATTCGCCGTCTGCGAGATCTGACATGTGATCTCCGTGCGAAAGAGTTTGTCGGTAGGTTGTATTCTCAAGGGTCAGTTCA
>JAHWKJ010000358.1 GCA_019347905.1 Planctomycetota bacterium | reverse complement strand
CAAGCCGCACGCCCCGTCAGAGTTCCGCGGCCCCTATCAGCCGATCCGCACCAACGTGCCGGGCATTGACGTCTGCGAGCTACTGCCGCGGCTCGCCCAGATCGCCGACAAGTACGCCCTGCTCCGCTCGGTCGCTCACACGGGCGGCGGCCACCCGTCCGGTTCGCTGCAGGTGCTCTCCGGCGACCCCGACGCCCAGGACAAGCTGGAACCCGTCTCGCCCGACTGGATGACGGTCGCTTCGTGGCTGCGTGCCGGCGCCTCCCGCGGCATCCCGCGCTACGTCGCCGTCAACCCGGTCGACCGCTACGACAGTTTCACGATCGCCGGTCCGGCGTATCTCGGCCCCGGCTACGAACCGTTCAAGGTGCTGGGCGATCCCAGCCGGCCCGAGTTCGAGGTTCCCAACGTCGGCCTCAAGGACGCTTCGCAGCAGCAGCGGCTCCGCGAGCGCGTGGACCTGCGGCAGTCGCTCGACCGCCTGCGCCGCGACATCGACCAGTCCGGCCTGATGGAGGCTTTCGACCAGTTCGAATCGCAGGCCATGAACCTGCTCATCAGCCCCGAGGCCCGCCAAGCCTTCGACCTCAGCCGCGAGTCGGATTCCCTGCGCGACCGCTACGGCCGCCACCAATGGGGTCAGCAGTGCCTGCTCGCCCGGCGGCTGGTCGAGGCCGGCGTCGAGATCGTCACCACCGAATTCGACGGCCCCCTATGTGGCCGCGTCGCCAACTGGGACGACCACGCGGTGAACCACCACGTCTTCGACGCCCTCGCGTACCGCCTGCCGTTCTTCGACCAGGCGGTCTCGGCCCTGATCGAAGACATCTGCCAGCGCGGCCTCGACCGCCGCGTGCTGGTGGTGGTCACAGGCGAGTTCGGCCGCACGCCCCGCATCTCCCACGTCGCCAGCAGCGGCGGCGGCGTCGCCAGCGGCACGGCCGGCACCGTCCAGCCCGGCCGCGACCACTGGCCCCGCGCCAACTCCATGCTGTTCGCCGGCGGCAACATCCGCACCGGCCAGGTGATCGGCGCCACCGACCCGCGCGGCGAAGACCCCACAGACCGCCGCGTCGGCCCGCAGGACTTCCTGGCGACGATCTACGAGCACCTCGGCATCGACAGCGCCCGCGTCACGATCCCCGACCTCACCGGCCGCCCGGTGCCGATCGTCCGGGATGGCTTGCCGATACCGGAACTCGCGCGACAGCTCCTCGTCTAATGAAGCGTGTCAGCCTCGACGCAGCGACGAGCGCCGTGAAGCGGTTTGTGCGCGACCTGCCACTCGACGACGAAGGCGTAGAACTGGAGCTTGAAGGTGAGGTCGTCTGCGAAGTGCTGCCGCCGCAGTCGGGTTCGGACGCCGCGCGCCAGGCTTTGATCGATCGCGGGCGCGAACTCGCCCGCCGCGCACGCAGCCGGAACAAGGGCGTTCCCGCGCGCGTTATCGAACGCGAAGTGCGCGACGCCATCGATGAGGTGCGGCGGCGTCAGGCGAAATGATGCGAGCGATTCTCGACACCAACGTCGTCGTGCAATCGCTGATCTCGCATGGCACACCGCAGGGTCGATGGTGATGCGGGAGAGCAAGGCGTCCATAACCGCAGCATAGCAGAACCCGCCCTAGAAGGTGAGTTCCCGGATGTCGTGCGAATCCGGGAAGTAGTTTACCGCTCCACCCGGCCCGTCCCGGTGGGCGGCCGACTGACCGCAAGACGCGGGTTTCTTCGACTGCCGACGATCCGCCCGCCGCCATCCCCAGGAGACGAAGGGGCAGGAGTTCCGGTCGACGAGCCATTGTGCAACCCCTTCGGGGCCCCTTCGGGGTAACGTCGATTGTTGGGCCCGGGTTCCGTGGGTAGGCTGGCGCCAACCCCCGGCTGTGTTGTTTCAACCCCTTCGGGGTAGACCAGGGGGTACGAGATCGGATGATGTTCCAACTGACCCTGCTCCGCCGGAATCACGAGCTGGCGCGGACGGCCCGTCAGCGCGAGATCCTGGAGACCGCAAGCGAGCAGCCGCCGTTCGTCCGCACGCTGGCCGGGCACGGTTTCGGTCCGCTTCGCGCCGACGGAATTCAGGTGCTGCAGGTCAATGTCGGCAAGCTTTGTAACCAGACGTGCCATCACTGCCACGTCGATGCCGGGCCCGATCGGCGGGAGATCATGTCGCGCGAGACGGCGAACGCCTGCCTGGCAGCGCTGGCGGCGAGCGACATCCCTGTCCTCGACATCACCGGCGGCGCGCCGGAGTTGACCCCGAACTTCCGCCGACTGGTGACGGAAGCCCGCCGCCTGGGCCGGTACGTCATCGACCGCTGCAACTTGACGATTCTCCTCGCCCCGGGATACGAGGATCTGCCGGAGTTTCTTGCAGAACAGCAGGTCGAGATCGTGGCCTCGCTGCCCTGCTATCTGGAACAGAACACCGACGCCCAGCGCGGGGCCGGCGTCTTCCGCAAGTCGATCGCGGCGCTGAAGCGGCTCAACGACGTCGGGTACGGCCGGCCAGGAAGCGGGCTGACTCTGACGCTGGTCTTCAATCCCGTCGGCCGGGAACTGCCGCCCAGCCAGCCGAAGCTCGAAGCGGCCTATCGGCGAGAACTGCGTACGCGCTACGGCGTCGAGTTTACGCGGCTGCACACGATCACCAACATGCCGATCAGCCGTTTTCTGGAAGACCTGCTCCAGCGCGGGGAATACGAGACATACATGCAGAAGCTGGTCGAGGCCTTCAACCCGGCGGCCGTGGCCGGCGTCATGTGCCGCACGATGATCTCGGTCGATTGGCGGGGGCGGCTGTACGATTGCGACTTCAACCAGATGCTCGATCTGGATCTCGCCCCGGGGCTGCCGCGGAACATCCGCGAGTTCGATCCGGCTCGGCTGGGGACGCGGCCGATCGTGACCGGGCAGCACTGCTACGGCTGCACGGCGGGAGCGGGTTCGAGCTGCCAGGGAGCCATCGCCACCTGAGCGAACACGGCGTCACCGCGTCCCCGAAAGCGTCGCGCGGGAGGTTCTCACTCGCCCCCGAACAGCCTTTCAAACAGCCGCGCCGCAGGCCGCCGGCTGTCGAACAGGACGAGAAAATGCCCCCCGACCACCTGCGGATCGCTCAAGGCATCGAAAGTCGGATTTGAACAGGAGCAAACGAGGGAGGATCGGCGCATAAATCGCGTCGCTTCTCTCGTGCGGGATGCAAGTCTCAGGCCATTATGCATTGGGTGTGAGACACTTCTGCGGAAGGCGCGAACGATCAACGCTGAGCGTCCGGGTTCTCAATATCCGCATCGCCCGGTGCCGTCCTGCGCCTGGGCAGGGCGCCGGCCAGACACCCCGGGCCGGCCGCGGGCGATTCCCGGATCACTCCACGTCATACCCGGCCGAGTAGATGCGCTCCTTCAGCGTGGCGGGATCGACCTCGCCGCGCACGGTCACCCGGACGGTGCCCGAGCGGGCGTCGGCCTCGACCGACTCGACCGATGCGTGCTGCCGCAACACCATCGAGAGAGCCTGTTCGCACCCGTCGCAGTGCATGCCGGAAACGCGGAACTCGATGTCGCGTGGTTCGTCTGCCATAGGAGCTTGACTCAATAAAGCGTTCTCATCTGACCGCTCTGTTTATCGATCACGATCCAGTTCGCCAGCGAGTCTTCCTGCGTCAGCACCTGGATTTCAAACGAGGCGGCCGTCTCCCTGACCTCACCAGCCTTCAGGTGGGGATTGCCCAGAGATTGCAGGTAGCGCTCGGCCTGCGCGCGAGCCTGCTCCGTCGTTCGCGGATTGGAGAACGGCTGAGCCGTAGACCCGGCCTGGCTCATCGGGCCGCCCGTCATGCCGCCACCCATCATGCCGCTGCCCGTCATCCCGCCCGCACCGCCGCCCATCATCATCTGCATGCAGGGGCACATCATCATCCCGGCGGGCATCGATCCACCGCCCGCCATGGCGGCGGCCGTCTGCGGGGCGGCCGAGCTCGCTGCGATCTGCCCTTCGATGGGGCCCTGTTCGGCGAGAGGCCGCTGGTCCGCCATCGGAGCTTGCGACGCCAATGCATCAGCGCCGGCAGGCATTGGTCCGGCGAGCGAATCTGCGGCACGGCCCTCCATCGTGGGCTGCGCGGCGACGGGCGCTATCGACTGGAGCGCCAGCGTTGTCACGCCCATGACCAGCGACACGACTCCTGTGACCAGCAGATTGCGGACCATCTTTCACCTTTCAATACAGCAGCCGCATGCGGCCCGATTTCTTGTCGACGATGATCCAGTTCACCAGCGAGTCGTCCCGTGTGACTACCTGAGCTTCGTAGGCGGTCAGGGTTTCGTCGATCCGACCGAGTTTCAGCAGCGGATTTCCCAGAGACTTCAGATAGTGCTCCGCCCTGAGGCCGGCCGCGTCTTTGGTCAGCGGCTGCGAGAGCGGCAGCGTGCTCGGCGAAAGTGCCTGCACACTTCCCGCGGCCATCGATTCCTGCATCATCCGCATGCAGGGACACATCGGAAATGGACCCGGTGGTGCGGCCGAACTGCCGGCGTGGCTGGACGGCATCAACGGTTCGGCCACGTACGGCGCTCCGAGTTCGATCCACTCCTCGAGCGCGGCAATCTCTGCGGGCAAGAGCAGCTTCAGGTCCGGCGGCATCTCGCCGGCCGTCACGAGCTGATAGAGCAGGCTCTGCTGCGGTTGGCCCGGTACCAGGCCGGGACCGCTGTCTCCGCCGGCCAAGGCCGTCGCCCGCCGCGTCAGATCCAGGCCCCCCTCCCGCCGGTCCGGGTTGTGGCATTCGACGCACTTGCCGGCCAGCAGCGGACGAACCTGTTCGCGAAACAGCCGCAGACCGCCCTCCGACGAAGTGACATCCTGTTCGACGGCTGCCGGGGAAGATTGGGGCGAGTCTGCCTGCGCGGCGGGACTGCTCTGGGCGACCGGCGAGACGAGGAACCGCGAGGCGACAAGAAGGCCTGCCATCAAGCTGGAGGACAATCCGGCCAGCAGGGGATTGGGAAGCATCACGTCTCCTCCGGCTCCAGATCCAGGCAGACAATCTGGTGCTGATCGCGAACGTAGAGCTTTTGTCCCGCCAGCGTGGGCACCGTCCAGCAACGGTACGGCGAAACGCGAAAGGACGCCGTTTCGCGATACTCGGCCGGCGTCGCTTCCGCCAGTGCCAGCTTGCCGTTTTCACCCAGGACGATCAGGTAACCGTCGGCCAGAAGCAGCGAACCTTTGCGGAAACCTCGCGTCCGCCACAGCACGCGGCCCGACGCGAGTTCGATGCAGGCCAGGCGGGCATCGTCGAAACCATACAGGTGGTCCTGGTAGAGCACGCTCGTACTGAAATGGTTGGCCATGTCGGTGTTCGCATACACGAGTTCGACCGCCACTGCGCCCGAGCCGCCCGGCACAATCTTCAGCAACGCGCAGCCGCGCCCGTAGCCCGAGGAGATGAAGATTTCATCGCCGTGGCTAAGCGCCGTCGCGACGTTCGCATCCATCGTCGTCGTCCATGGGTAGCGCCAGTAGAGCCGGCCGTCTTCGGGAGCCACGCTGACCAGCGCCTCTCCCGTGAGGAGCAGGAGTTGCCGCACGCCCGCCGCTGTGGTGAGAACCGGCGAACTGTACCCGGGCCGGTCGTCGAGCGAACTCCAGCGCACTTCGCCCGTATGCTTGTCGAAGGCGGCCAGCGAGCGGCCGGCCGCTCCTCCCGGGTGAGCGAACAGCAGATCGCCGTCAATCAGCGGCGAGAACGATACGCCCCAGTCGGGAATTCGTCCGCCCAGTTCGCCGATGAGGTCGCGCCGCCAGATCGCCTCGCCGTTGGCGGCGTTGAGGCAATGCAGGATTCCCGTGGCCCCGACCGTGTAGAGCCGGTCGTCATCCAGCGTGGGCGTCGAGCGCGGTCCGGAGCCTTGATCGCTCGCGAAGTGTGCCGGATAGCGGAAGCGCCAGAGTTCGTCGCCGCTTTGCGCATTCCAGCAGACGACCGCCTCGTCGTCGCCATCCTGCATGAGCGTGTACAGGCGGCCTCCGACGACGGCCATTCCCGAGTAGCCGGGACCGGTCGTGGGCTTTCTCCACAACACTGGCGGACCTGCGGGAGCCCATGATTTCAGCAGGCCGGTTGCGTGAGACACGCCGTCGCGGTGCGGACCACGCCACTGCGGCCAATCCTCCGCTGTCGGCGCGAGCGCGGCGAGCGAGTGGCGCGATGCAGATTGCGGTTGCGGGGCGGCATCACTTCGCTCGCGGGACAGCCAACCGTTGCTCCACATCACCAGCAGCCCGCCACCGACCACCGCGCCGAGCGTCACTCGGCCGGCGAGCCGTCGTACCGGGTTTTGATTGGTCGGCTTGCTCATCGGATTCGAAGGGCCGCTCCGGCCCGCCGTGGGATCACTTCGCGTTTTTGAGCTGCTGGACTTCCTGGCGGAGTTTTCGGAGTTCCTCGAGCAGCTCCCTGTTCTGCCGCTGAAGCGCCGCCTGCGACGCGTCCTGCATGCCGCCGGTCTGCGCCTGCGACGGCTGGGACGTCTGACCCATACCGCCCATCATCATGTTCATCATCTGGCCGCACATCCCCATCATGGGCATTGCCGCCTGGCCTGACATCGTCTGCGCGGCGGGCGGCTGCGCCTGCCCCATGGTGGGTCCGGACTGCAAACCCTGCTGCGGCATCTGGCCGGCCGGTGGAGCGGGCTGCCCGCCCCTCGTCGGCGGCTGAGCGGCTTGATCCATTCCGCCAA
>JAHWKJ010000357.1 GCA_019347905.1 Planctomycetota bacterium | reverse complement strand
ATCTACCGGTTTGGTGGGTCGTCCATGCCAGCGGACAACGTCCGCCGCCGTTTGGCGGGCTTCTTGTCCGCGAACATACTGGTGTCCCTCCTGCTGGCTCCGCCCGCGGCGGCCGCCCAACTGCGGGCCGGGGCGGCCAAGGCCGATATCACGCCGCGGTAATGGCCGATGCCGATGGTCGGCACGTTCAACGAGCGGCTGGCCGAAAAAGCCTGGGACCAGCTCTACGCCCGGGCGCTGGTGCTCGACGACGGTACCGCGGCGATCGGCATCGTCGTTGTCGATAGCTGCTACGTCCCGCGGAAGGTGCTCGACGACGCGAAGAAACGCATCGCCGGCAAAGTGCGGCTGGAACCTGCGCGGATGCTGATGTCCGCCACGCACACCCACACGGCCCCCGCCTCGCGCGACCGCCGCGAGGTGAAAGCCGACCCCGAGTACGTGGAACTGGTGACGCGCGGTATCGTCGAAGCCGTCGTCAAAGCGCACGAGCAGCTCGAACCGGCCGAACTCGGCTGGGGCGTGACGCAGGTCCCCGAGGAATTGTTCAACCGTCGCTGGTTCATGAAGGCAGGCGGCATCGTCCCCAATCCATTCGGCGAGACGACGGACAGAGTGCGAATGAACCCGCCGCGCGGCAGCGAGCTCCTCGACCGCCCCGCGGGGCCGACGGATCCCGACGTCTCGGTGATCGCCGTCCGCACGGCCGGCGGCCGGCCAATCGCGCTGCTCGCGAACTACTCGCTGCATTATGTCGGCGGCATTCCGCCGGGCGGCGTCTCGGCCGATTACTTCGGCGAATTCGCCCGCCTCGTGGAAGACAAGCTGGCAGGAGCCGCAAGCGTCAGCGCCCGGAGCGACACAGCTCCAGACGAGAATGCGCCGCCGGTCGTGGGCATGCTCTCCAACGGCACGAGCGGCGACGTCAACAACATCAACTTCCGCGATCCGCAACCGGCAAAGAAGCCGTTCGAGCAGATGCGCGCCGTCGCCAAACGCGTGGCCGATGCGGCCCTGGGCGTCTGCGAAAGGATGCAGTACCGCCGCGACCTCTCACTCGACATGCGGGAGACGAAGCTGACATTGCAGAAGCGTCGGCCGACGCCGCGGCAACTGGCATTCGCCAAAGAGGTGCTCGCCGCCACCCCCCCTTCCCCCCCCTTACCAAGGGGGGGCCAGGGGGGGTCTCTTCCGCGTCTAGCGCGACCCTATGCCAAATGGGCCGTCGAGCTGTCGGAGCCGCCGCACGAGGAAGAGCTGATCCTGCAGGCCGTGCGAGTCGGCGAGGTCGGCATCTGCGCCATCCCCTGCGAAGTCTTCACCGAGATTGGCCTGGAACTCAAGGAGAAGAGTCCGCTCAAGCCGACCTTTACGATCGAACTCGCCAACGGCCACTACGGCTACCTGCCGACGCCCCGCCAGCACGAAGTCGGCGGCTACGAAACGTGGCTGGGGTCGTGCATTCTGGAGGAACATGCCTCGGAGAAGATCGCGCAGGCGCTGCTGGAGATGCTTGAGGACCTGCACGCAAAGTTGCCGAGCGCCGCTCGACGGCGGTAGAATGCACCCTCACGCACCTCCGGACGGCCTCCCATGCACATCGCTCCAGCAACCATTGCCGGCGCCACTCCCGACCGCTTCGTGCGGCCGGCCCCCGGGCTGGAGCTGATCGGCGTGCTGAGTCCGCTCGTCGGCAGCATGACGCGCCCCGTCCACATCACGGAACAGTCGCTGCTCATCGGACGCGACGGCAATGTCGACCTGCAATTGACCGACCAGCTCGTCAGCCGGCGGCACGCCCGCATTCTCCGCGACGGAGAGCAGTTCCGGCTGGAGGATCTCGGCAGCGTCAACGGCACCTTCGTCGATGGGGTACCCGTCGTCTCCTGCATGCTGCACGATGGCGACACCCTGCAGTTCGGCTGCACGCTGTTCTACTTCGACCGGCTCTACACCCGCTCCGGGCCTGGCGGACCCGTCTCATGACCGACATGCTGCTCCGCTTCTGGGGGACGCGCGGTTCGATCCCCACGCCCGGCCGCGAAATGGAGAAGTACGGCGGCAACACGACCTGTCTGGAGATCCGCTACGGGGAGACGATCATCGTGTTCGACGCAGGCAGCGGGATCCGCGGCCTGGGACAAAGCTGGCTGGCCGAGTTCGGCGAGGCGGCCATCGATGCCCACGTGCTGTTCACGCATTTGCACTGGGACCACATCCAGGGGTTCCCGTTCTTCGGCCCGGCTTATTTTTCGCGCAATTCACTGGCCGTCTACGGCGAACAGCGAACCGCCGGAGGCATGAAGGAACAGCTTGGCGGCCAGATGCAGGGGGCCTATTTTCCCGTGCCCATCGACGCGATGCAGTCGAAGCTGCGGTTCGAGGTCACAGAGCCGGAGTTCGACATCGGGCCGGTGAAGGTCCGCACGTTCCAACTGCCTCATCCCGGCGGCTGTCTCGGTTACCGGCTGGAGGTCTCAGGCGGTGCGTTCGTGTTGATGACCGACTGCGAACTGGACCAGGTCTGCGTCAATCGCGAAGAGATCGAGAGCAACTTCTCCGTTCGCCGGCAGTTCCCGCAGGATCTGCTCGATGCGGTCTCCGGAGCGCACGTGGTCGTCATCGACTGCCAGTACACCGACGACCAGTATCATCGCTGCAAGGGCTGGGGGCACAACTCGCTCACGACCGTCGTCGACTTCTGCACGCAGGCCAAGCCCCACGCGCTCGCGCTTTCGCACCACGACCCGCAAAGCACCGACGAACGCGTGACCGGCATGGTCAACCAGGCCATGGAGCGGCTGGAAGAGCGCGGCGTCAACAACACGCTGATCTTCGGCGCCCGCGAGGGTCTGACCATGAAGGTCGCGGTGCCGCTCAAGCCGCAGCAGGTCGTGTAGGCGTTGCGGAAAGCCGATGGGGTTCGCACCGATGGGTTCCAAGCGCGCTCCGCCATGCTTGCCTCTTCGCGGCGCGCGTCGAGACGGCCGACCACGGCCATCGTCCTCGCCAACACCTCACGGCTTTGACGCGGCCGGTCGGCGGGGCTTATCATGGCATTCATCAACATTAAGCAATGCGTCGGCCACGCCGAGCGTCGCTCAAACCCGCCGACGAATTGCCCGCATCCCGCCCCCGGCCCCAGCCGCGTTCGCTTCGGACCAAAGCCTTCTCCGGGTTGTTGCATCATGGCACGTGAATTCCGTCGCCGGTGCGGCGCTGCTTTTGCCGCTGCGACTCTCTGTCTGACGAGCAACCTTGCGGCGCAAACGCCGTCCATCGCCTCGACGTCTCCGCAGGCCGTGCGGCCGGGGCAAACGGTGGACCTGACACTCGGCGGTGCAAACCTGGAAGGCGCCAAGGAACTTTGGACGAGCTTTCCGACGGCAAGCCCACCGGCTGCAACCGGTGGGCTTACATTTCGCGTCGACGTGCCCGCCGACGCTCACCCCGGCGTGCATGCCGTGCGCGTACTGACGGACAAGGGCGTCTCGCCGCTGAAGCTCGTGCTCATCGACGATCTGTCGTCGGTCGCTTCCACGAACCAGAACAAGAGCGTCGGGTCGGCCCAGGAAATCCAGCCGCCGATTGCGGTCGACGGGCACATCGACGGGCTGAGCCTCAATTACTATAAGTTCCGGGCCGAGGCCGGACAGCGGCTGGCGTTCGAGGCCGTCGCCCGGCGGCTGGGTTCGCCGCTGGACCCTATGATCCGCATTCTCGACGCCGGCGGCCGCGAAATCACGTGGAGCGACGACGAGCCGGGGCTGATGTCCGATGCGCGGTTGTGCCACACGTTCCAGGCGGCCGGCGAATACTTCGTCGAAGTCCGCGACATCCAGTACCGCGGCGGCGCTGGCTACTCGTACCGCCTGCGGGCGGGCGATTTCCCCTGCGTCACCGTTCCCTACCCGATGGGGGCGAAGCGCGGCAGCGAAGTGACGCTGAGCTTCGCCGGTTCGCACACCGAGGGCGTCGAGCCGCTCAAGTTGAACATCGCCGCCGACTGGGCCGCCCCGGCGATGACGGTCGGTGTCAAGCGGGCGGGCGGAAACGCCAGCGGCTTCGTCACGCTCGATATTGGCGACCGGGAGGAAGCGCTCGAAACTGAACCCAACGACGAAGCCGCCCAGGCAACCCGCGTGCAGCCGGGCGTGAATCTGAACGGCCGCCTGGAGAAAGGCGGTGACGTTGACCACTTCGTCTTCACGGCGACGAAAGACCAGAAGCTCACCTTCGCCGGCGTGGCCCGCAGACTGGGTTCGCCCGCCGACCTGTACCTGCGGCTCTTGAACTCCGGCGGCGCACAGGTGGCGGTGGCCGAGGACACCGGACTTGCTGAGGGCGTCCTCAACTTCACGATTCCTGCCGATGGCGATTACACGTTGGCCGTGAAAGACCTGGTGGGCCGTGGTGGCCCGGAGTTCGCCTACCGCGTCGAGGTCCGACCGCAGGAGACCGGCTTCACGCTGGAGGCGGCCGCCGATGCGCTGAACGTCCCCGCCGGCGGGACGCTGATGGTGAATGTCACCGCCACGCGCAACGGCTACGGCGGACCGATCCAGCTTGCTGCGGAAAACCTGCCGGCCGGCGTCACAGCCACGTCCACGGTCATCGGTCCGGGGCGGAACGACGTGGGACTCACGCTGACCGCCGCTCCCGACGCTGCGGCCGGTGCACTCTCTCACGTCAAAATCATCGGCACGGCGAAGATCGGCGAGGTCGATTTCAAGGCGGCCGCCGCCGTCGGCGAACAGTTGAACGCCGCGAATAACGGGCTGCCTACGGCCCCGCAGCATCTGACACATTTGACGTCGCTGGCCGTCGCACCGGCAGCGCCCTTCAGCGTTCGCGTCGAGCCGCCGCAGGCCGTGTTCGGCCAGCAGTTGACCGGCAAGGTGAAGCTGATCGTGACGCGGCCGGAGGGCATCGACGAAGAGATCGCGCTGGCCATCACGCCCGACAAGACAGGCCTGCCGCCGAACGTCACCGCGGCCGTCCCGCCCATCCCGAAGGGCCAGAACGAAGTCGAGATCGCCTTCACCGGCACGGACAAGGCGCCGCTGGGCGAGTTTTCCGCGAACATCATCGCCACGCACAAGAAGGGCAACGCGACGTTGTCGCAGCCCGTGCCCGCCGTGGGTCTCAAGCTGGACGTGCCATTCCGCCTCACTCTGGATCCCGGCGCCGCGAAGCTGGCCAAAGGCGGCACGCTGGCGGTGACGGCAAAGATCGAACGCAACCCGGCCTTCGCCGCTCCGGTGACGGTGACGCTGGAGAACCTGCCCGCAGGCGTGACCGCGCAGCCGGCGACGATCGCCGCCGATCAGACCGAGGTTGAAATCCCCCTCGCCGCCGGTCAGGATGCAGCCGCGGGGGCGGTGAACAACCTGAGCATCAAGGGCGAAGCGACCATCGACAAAGCCAAGTTCGCCGGCACCTCGCCAGCGGTGACATTGACGGTGGAGTAGATGCTCGTTGAAGCAAGGGCTGAGCTGAAAGCACAGATTGAGGCCGAAGGCGAGCACGACCATATCGGCCTGTGGGAGATCGTCCGCTGTGTGCGCGGCCAACTCCCCTGGGAGGATTCACAGACGGTCAAAGACACGACGCTGGAAATCGTCGAGGATCTGCTCTCGACCGGTCGCTGGCAGGCCGGATTTCCCGCGGCAGACGGCAGGGGCTTCTCCGCTTGGAACGTCGCGCTGCAGGAGGCGATCGATCGCATCTCTCGCGAATGGACGGCTCTGGGACGCGAGCCGAACATCGGTGAAATCGCCTGGTTCAATCTGAGTTGCTGGAACAGCGATTGATGGGAATCCGCTCCGAAACACGCAAGGCTCTCGTTATCGCCACAGTGTGCGAACTGCTGGCGATGGGATGCGTGCTCGGCGGATATGCGCTCGGCCAGCCGGTTTACAAGGTCAATGATCACTTGCTGAGTTATCTCGGTTGGTTTCTGCACTTGCCCGGCGCCTTGATCGCTCCGATGTTTCGGGGCGGTCCGATGGAAGTCCCCGGAGTGGTGGAGGCCGCCGTGACTTTTGCCTGCTGGTTTCTGCTGTGGAGGTGGATCTTCGCAGGCATGGCAAGTGAACGATGTGATCGCACACGAACCCAGCCTGGGAACAATTCGGGTTTCTGCCGCCCCTCCCGGGGCTTGCAATGCGATTGATAATCTTGACCCACGGCTGGCGCCGTGGGCGACAGTCTGCCGCCGCCGCGGCTGTCGGCGAAGCGACTGCATACAGAACGGACGACGCAGGAGAGTATCCATGATGCGGCTCATCCCGATCACCGTCCTGAGCGCTCTCTTCGCCTTGCCGGCGACGAACGCCTCAATTGCGCGGGCGGAGGACGCGGTCGTCCAGCCGGCGGCGCTGGAGATGCAGCCGCCGGCGTTCGCGCTCCACGGCCACCGCGCCCGGCAGCAACTGCAGCTCGACGGCCGGTTCACGGACGCCGATGTGCGCGACCTGACTGGCGGGGCGCAGTTCACATCGTCGAATGAGGCGGTCGCCGTCGTCGAAGGCTCGGTCGTGCGTCCCGTGGGAGACGGGTCGGCGACCATCACGGCGAAGATCGGCGATCGTGAGGCAAATGCCGACGTCACCGTCACCGGCATGCAGCAGCCCTCGCCGGTCAGCTTCAAAAATGAGACGCTCGCCGCCCTCACCAAGGCCGGCTGCAACCAGGGCGCCTGTCACGGCTCGCCCAGCGGCAAGGCCGGCTTTCGGCTCTCACTGCGGGCGTTCGATCCC
>JAHWKJ010000018.1 GCA_019347905.1 Planctomycetota bacterium | reverse complement strand
GATGCCGAGCCTTCGTTATCTCCGTTGCCTTCTGTTCAATTTGGTTGCGGCCGAGTGTAGTGAGGCCGCGCTGGCCTAACTGTCGTTAAGTATCGGTTGGCGCAAAAACCTCCAGCGCCGCCGGCAGGATGCCGAATTCGACGGGGGTGCAGCCGGCGGGGTCGCCGTCGATTTCTATGGGCACCGGCACGTCGGATTCGATTCGCACGCGGCGGGCCGTGGCCGAAGCGACGTCGCGGCGGCCTTCGTGGCGGCCGAAGCGGACCAGGCACGCGTAGTGCAGGATCGCCAGCGTCGAGCCGCGCTCGAACAGCCGCAGGTCGAGCCGCCCGTCATCGCCGCGGGCGTTGTCCGCGAACCGCAGGCCGAAGCCGTACATCGGCAGGTTCATCAGCACGGCCATGCGGCCGGTGAGCGGCTGCGGGTTGTCGTCCACGTACAGCCGCAGTTCCGGGTGCTGGTAGCTCCATAGCGATCGCACGATCTGCGGCAGGTAGTGCAGGCGGCTGATGTGGCCGGTGCGTCGCGCGTCGAGGCGGTGGACGACGTCGGCGTCGAAGCCCACGCTGGCCAGCAGCGTGAAGCGGCGCTCCCCTGCGGTGCCCAGGTCGAGCCGCCGCGTGTGGCCGGCCGCGATGATGTCAGCGGCGGCCCTGCCCGAGCGCCGCACGCCCAGATAGCGGGCGAGCAGGTTCTCGGTCCCCAGCGGCAGCACCGCGAGCGGCACGCCGGGGAAACGGTTGACGCACTCGGCGACCGTGCCGTCGCCGCCCGCGGCGACAAGGGCCAGCAGTTTTCCGCGGCGGTGCTCATCGACCAGGCGGGCCGGCGGCCGTTCGCGCCGGGAGAACAGCCGCGGCTGGATGCCATGCTCGCGCAAGCGGCGGACCAGAGCGAGCAATTCCCCGCGACCGCGCCCCGCCCCGGAGCGGCGGTTCCGCATAATGGCGACCCAAGGGGCGAGGGACATCATTCGCTGCGAAGCGTGGAAACAATCGGCGTGCGGACGGCCTCGCGGACGGCCAGCACAGCGGCGGCCATGCCGGCGACGAAGACCGCCGCCAGCGATGCGCCGCCGATCAGCCACGGTACGTCGGCCCCGGTGCTGGTGAGGTGAGGCAGCATGGCTACCAGGGCCGACGCCGCCCCTGTCGCCAGTCCCCAGCCCAGCAGCACGGCGTTTTCCCAGGCGATGAGCCAACCGAGTCCGGCACCGGTGAAGCCGACGGCGCGCATCAGGGCCAGTTCACCGCGGCGCTCCAGCACATTCCGCAGCATGACGGTCGCCAACCCCAGCGTCCCCAGCAGCAGCCCCAGCCCGCCCAGGGCCTGAAACGTGGACAAGTACGTGTTCTGCACTTTGAGGAAGGCCGCGATCCGCTCGGCGACCGGCTCGGCGTCGAAACCCTGCTCGCTCAGGCGGGTTTCCAGCAGGGTCGACAGTTCGGTCTCCAGCGCCGGGTCGGCCTCGATCAGGAAGTAGGCGTAACCGGCCACCTCAGGGTACAGCTTGAGAAAATCCGCTTCCGACATCACCAGCACGCCCTGAAAGACGCTACTGTCGAATGCCCCGACGATCTTGAGCAGATAGTCGGGGTGTTCCTCGTCGGGAACGGCGATCGATTCTCCCGGCGCCTTGTGCAGGCTGTACATCAGCGTGTTGAGATCGCCGAACACCGGGTACACGGGCACCTGCCGGCCGTCGCGTTCGACCGGGTTCAGCTCTTCACCCAGAATTGTCCACGGGTTCTCGCGCTCGGCCCCCACAAACTTGAAGCCGCCCCGCTTTACCATCGGCTCCAGCGGCACGCCGAGAATCGTCGGGAGTTGCGTCTGATAGAGATTGAGGCAGCTCGCGTTCTCGCCCGGCTTCACGCGGAACGGCATCACGTTCATCGACTCGGCGAACTTCCGGCTGCGCTCGAGTTGCCGTCGGCGGGCTGCGTCGTCGGTGGCGTTCGGCTCGAAGACCAGCCCTAGTTGGCGTCGGCCGGCCGCGTCGTTCAAGTCGGCAAGGATGGGCGTCGCGGTCTGGGCCACCAGTAGAAAACCGCCATTGCCCGATTGCTTGTCTGGTTTTTCGGCCGAGGGATCGCGGTGTCCGGCGGCGACGGCGACGATCACGAACGTGGCGGTCGCGATGAGGCCCGTCGTCAGCACGCTGCGCAGCCGGTTGCGGGAGGCGTTCCGCGTGCCGAGCCTTCCGAGGCCCACGGCTCCGCGGCCGCGCATCGCCGCCGATTTGTCGGCATCGAGCCACGAGGCCAAAAACGCAAGCCCGGCCGTCAGCATCAGCACGCCGACCACGAAGAATCCCGCGGTCCGCCACGAGATGCCCATGAAAGCCTCGCTCGCGGGAACGAGGCCCAACAGCGCCGCTCCGGCGATCAGGGCGGCCACAGTGAAGGATGCCGCGGCGAGCCATGCCGCCAGTCTGCCTCGCCTGCGTTTGGCGGCCGCCGAAAGTGCTCGTTCCGTCGCACCGGCCAGCAGATCGCGCGTCGAGACGTGCCGAAGTTGCCGCAGCGCCCACCACACGGCCGCGGCCGCGACGGCGACCGCGATGCCGAAGCCGATGGCCAGACTGCCCGGCTGCACGTACACGTCGAGGAACCGCGTGCCCACCGCCGCGATCCACCACGTCTTGAGGCCGTAAACTATCAGATGGGCGTAAGCGACCGCGGCTGCCACGCCGAGGAGACCTCCCACGAGCACGACGCACAATCCTTCGCCCAGAATCATCCGCCGCACGCGCTGCGGCGGAAAGCCGACCGCCGAGAGCACACCCACGCCGGCAGAGCGCCGCTCGACGCCCAAACGGAATAACAGGCCGATGAGGATCGTGGCTGCCAGGATGAGGAAGAAACTGAAGCCCAGGAACAGCCCCGCGAAGTCGGTCGTGCCGCTGGCCGCTCGTAGACCCTGCGCCTTCACAGCGCGAAACGCCAGCCCCGCCCGTGCGGCGTCCAGTTCCTCAAGGAGCGCGGCTGCGAACCCTTCGCGCACCTCTTCCAGCGGCTGCTGGGCTCGGGGGGCCACGCGGAACGACGTCAACTGCCCATACCGGCTGCGCCACAAGTCCTCCGCCGCATCCAACTGCAGAAAGGCTTTGGGCGTGGCCCGGTGCTGGTCCCAGTACATTTCGTCGCGGCCGGTGATCAGATCTTCCTCGAGCGGGAACGGCTTGCGCTCCCAGTCGCTGAAGCTATCGGCGTCGGTGATGCCTTCGACTTCGGGCGTAAGGCCCCGGTCGGCGGCCGGCGTATCGGCCAGCCGCGCGATCCCGCGGACGACGAAAGTCTCGTGCACTTCCGGCAGTTCGCCGTGCGAGCCGACCTCGTGCCACGTCATCACGATACGGTCGCCCGGTTCGACCCCGAGATCCTCGGCGAGCCAGCTATTGAGGATGAGGCCATTCGGCTCCAGCGGGAACTCCGGCCGCGGGCCCGCGAACGCGAATGGACCGAACGGCTCTTCGAGCGGAAACTCCAGCCCCGCGACGGCCGAATACATCGAGTAGCCGCGGTCCTGCTCATAATCCACCTGCGTCTCGTCGGCATTGCGGATCTGGTTGGCGAGATAGACCAGCACGCGGGAGACCGTCAGATCGAGCTTTGCGGCGGCTCGTTCGGCGGCGTCGGCGAAGACGGTGGCGAGAATCTGCTGTTCGCTCTCCAGCGAGACGTAGCCGCGCTCGCTTTCGACCAGCCGCAGGTACAGATCCGTCGGCTCCAGGTGTTCTTCGAGGATCTCGCCGATCGAGTCGGCCGCTTCCTCGGCCGTCGCGCCTGCGCGGTCGGCGGCCGTTTTGGCCTCGACGAACAGCGCATTGACGCGGGCCGGCTTCTCGATATAGCCGCGAAGTTCTCGACTGCGGATGCGCTGCTGGTGCAGGCCCAGCTTCTGTTGCAGGCTCCCCAGCGAGACGTAGGCGTTGAGCGGAAGCTGCTGGCTGGGGTTCAATTCCAGCCGCCCGGCGCCGGCCGCTTCGGGGAGCACGGCCTTGACCGTCACGTCGAACTCGATGGCCGCCCGCTGGTCGCCGCCCAGCAGCGTATCGCGCGGGACCGCCGCCGGAAGCTGAATCGCGATGCGGATCGTCTCGCCCGGCTGAACCACGCGCCGCTCTCCGCCGGCTTCCTCAGCGAGCGCTTCGGCAAGCTTTGAGCTGATGACCGCCTCGCCGACAGCGGGTGGCTCGAGACCAGCGGCGTCTCCGGGCGCTGACGCTCCCGGCTCGATGAAGCGCCACAGCCGCTCGTCGATGCCGTACAGGTTCACACCCCCTGCCCGGGCCAGCCGCGGAGAGCCTGCCGCGCCGCCCGCCGCTGGCTCGCCGGAGGCATTCTCGAAGCGGCGGGTGACAGCCGCCTGCATAGCCAGTGCCGGGGCGATCCGCCGGAAGCGCCGCTGAAACTTCTCATCGGCCGCGATTTCTTCAGCGAGTTTCTCGCGAAAGAACCGGCCGCCGGCGAGGGCGTGATCGATGTCGCCCAGCCGGTCGAGCGTCATCTGCCGCAGACTGCCGCGGACGGAATCCCCCACGACCAGTGCCCCGCCAATCACCGCCGTCCCGGCCGCCACTCCCAACAGGACGGCAAGGTTCGTCCGCCAGTAGAACAGCAGATTGCGGAGGATGAGTCCGAAGGTGGTCATGCCCACGACAGGCTCACTTACCGTGCGTCGCGTCGGAACGGACCGGCTCCGTTTCGATCACCTTCCGCGGTGCAATGCCGGCCACGACCTCCGGGAGGTCATACGACTGCAGCACGAACGGCACGCAGTTCGTCAACTGGTTCTCCGCGAGCGGATCACCGGCCACGTCCGTCCACGAGCGGATCGAATCCACCGTCGTCACCTGCGTGATGCGATCATCGAGCAGTGCTGCATGCAGGACGACCGGGCCGCCGGCGCCAACGCCGATCAACTCGATGGGCGGCTTGCCGCCGTCCTTCCACGCGGCATCGACTGCGGCCAGCACATCTTCGACGCGCTGGCCCAGCAGCGGCCGGTTCAGGTGAATCGCCAGGAGCGACGTCTTGAAATCGCTGCCGAAGTGGCCCTGTCGATTGGGCCGATGCGCCGCCGCCGTCTCGCCGAAACCACGGACGTCGATCGCCAGCACCGTCTTTCCCGCCGCAAGCAACTCGGAGATGGTCTCGCTGTCGGCGGCCTTACCGCCGTCCGACACGTAAATGACGATCGTCGCCTGGACGCTTCCATCCTTCGCGGGCGGCAGAAAGGAGATCAGCGGTACGGGAACTTCCCCCTCACGCCGCAGAATGGCACGGTGAGCCGAGCGCAGCGGTGTAAACGACGGAAGCCGATCGGCGAGGACCGGCTCGCCCTGCGGTTCGATTCGCCCCGCGAGATTATCGAGCCGAACGCCGGTCAGCCGCAGAACGTCTGCGAGAAGCTGCTCGCGCGTGCGATCCTTCCTCTGTGCTCGCTGCTGCGAGAGCTCGCCGGCGCGTTCGCGCACAAGGTCGGGTACGCTCACGCCGTCCTCGAAATCGACCAGCGCCTCGCCGCTCTTCGTGCATTGCAGCTCGGCGTCGGTCGAGAGCGTCATCTCGCGTTCGTCGGGGTTATCGTCTTTGCCCACCAGCCACCGTCGCAGGAAGCGCATCGCCGCCTGCCGCCGCGGCAGGCTGAAGCCGTGCTTGTCGTTGTACTCGAAAATGTCCATCCGCTCGCCGTGCCCCAGGAGGCCGTACAGGCCCTTGGCCTCGCGGAAGGTCGCCCAGGCGCCGTCGATGTCGAAGAAGTCCTGCGTGGCGACGCACATCAGCGTGGGTTTCGGAGCGCGGAGCGCGATGTAGTCGGCGTGCTCGATGCCCAGCGCGACCTGTCCGGGATGGTTCTGCTCGGCGTCCTGCGGGCCGATCGTGTCGAACAGCCGCTCCAGCGTGGTGAGATAGCAGCTTGGGGCGGCGGCCTGAATGCGCTCGTCGATGGCCATCAGGTAGGAGGTCATCGTGCCGCCGCCGGAGTTGCCGGTGCAGCCGAGCCGCTTGGGATCGACCTCGGGGCGGCTGGCGAGATAGTCCATGCTGCGGATGCCGTCCCAGATGCGGTAATGGGCCGCCCCGGTACCGACCAGCCAACCGCCGACGCCCAAGAGCGTGTGCTCGGTCGTGCCGGTGACGACCGGCTTGCCCGCCTCATCCAGCACCTGGTGCCGCTCGCCCTGGCCGATCGGGTCGTACACGAGCGCGGCCATGCCGTTCTGCGCGAGCGAAATCGCGATGGCCTGGTAGGGTTCGGCGGCCTTGCCGTTCGCGCTGTGTCCGCAGGGGACGAGCACACCGGGCACGGGCGGCGCCGTATCCCGCGGCAGATAGAGGTTCGCCGTCACATGATGCCTTGGGCGGCTCTCGTAGATGACCTTCTCGATCACGTAGCCCTCGCGTTCCATGCGGCCGACCGTGCGCGGATTCAGCGGCGACCTCTCCGGAAACCCGCCGACGATCCGCAAGAGGTCTTTGCGCAGCCGCTGCTGTCGCTGGTAGAATTCTTCGGGCGTGGCGATCTTCGCGACCTCCGCACGCCGCGCCTCGAAGTGCGGTCGCAACTGCCCGATGAGGTATGTCTGCAGCAACTTCTCGCTGGGGACGCCGCCGGTCGCGTCACCCAGGACGCGGAGGGCGTCCGGTTCATCGGCGAGTGCCACGGAGCACAGGAACACCGACAGCAACGGCCACGACGTGTAGCTTGATCGAATCATGACGGAACGCTTTCAGCCAAACGAATGCGTGTGTGAGCGGGAAGGAATGGAACAGGAGCAACGGAGCGAACGGAGAGCGAGGCGAAATGGCGGCAACTCCGTTGCCTCTGTTCACTCCTGTTCTAAAACAACGGCGGCTTGCCCAGTTTGCGGCGGGTGATGGTCCATTGACCGGCGTGCATCATCCAGTGCGTGGGCTGCATGGCGAAGATCGCGCCGACGGTGGCGCCCAGCCGCTGATATCGCTCCGGGGTCGGCTGGTCCAGGTCGCTGTCGCTCAGCTTGTCGAGCGCCGCCAAAGTTCCGGCCCGCTGCTCGTCGAACACCCGCAGGTACTCATCTTTGCTGTGGAAGGCCGCGGGATCGTCGACGCTTGCCGTCTCCGATGTGTGCTTCTCGGCGAAGCCGGCCGGCAGCGGGGGCATCGAGCCGGGACAAACGGCATCGATCAGCGAATGTTCTGAGGCGATCAGATGGCCAAGCTGCCACTTGATGTGGTTCGCCCCCGGCACCGGACGCACCAGCAGTTCGTCCTCGGTGAGGTCGCCGATGTAGGCTTTCCACGCGAAATCCGGCAGCGTGAACGACGTACGGATCGCCTCTCGCGCGTTCATGGGGCCTTCTCTTCCGTTTGGGCATTGGTGAGGGGAACGTCGGCCAGGTCGATGTCGACCGGCACGTTGATCAGCAGCGTCGGCGCTTCGTACACGAATGTCAAATCGGCCGCGTCGCCGGGCAGACGGTCGAAACGGTACTCGACGGCGACCGCGCCGTTTCGCTCGAGCCGTACCGTCGAGCCGGCGAAGTCCACGCGCCCGCCGTCCGCGGCTTCGAGCCATGCGCGGTTGTGGTAGATCCACGTGCGGTGCGACTCGAACGCCGGGCCGCCGGTGTCGTAGGAGATCGCCGCGACGATTCGCCCCCGGCCGCGATTCTCCGCCTCAGGCTCAAGTTCCACCTCGGCGAGCGTGACGGTGACGCCGCCGCGCCGCCGCGCGGTGCCGGCGGCCTGCTCCAGCCGCGTGAAGGCGATTCGCTCGCTTGAAGCAGCGGTTTCGACCGTCGCCGTCGCCTTCAGGTCGAAGCTCGCGAGATCGATGTCCTTCGGCAGGCGGAAATCCCACGTGAAGCCCACGCGGCTGCCGCCTTCGCCGAAGGGAATCTCCTTCTTCGACCGGGGACTGAACGGCTCGAGCTCGCGGCCGTTCGCGCGTGCCGCAAGGTGCTGCCCTTCAAACCGCAGGAACAACGGCCTCAGCCTCGGCTCGGCCGTCAACTCCAGGCTCACCCGCAACAGACGCCCGCCGGTTTCCCCGGCGATGTCCCGCACTGCAGCCTCGCCGATCGCGACGTGATAGACGCTGTTTGTCTCGACCGCTATCGGGTTGCGGCTCTCGGGCTGCCTTGGTCGCAGAATGACGGCCTTCTGCGCGGAATCGATCTGCCAGGCAAGTCCCAGTCGATTGATGATGTCCTCGATGGCCGTCCAGAACGTCGCTGCGTCCCATGCGACGCTCAACCGGCGGTTGCGCACGTCTTCGGACAGTGAAGAGATCTCGACGCCGTTGCCGGTCTGCTTTGCGATTTCCTCCGCGATGCGTTCGAGGCTCGCGGTTTCAGCCAGCGTGACTGTGGACGGCGCGACCGATTCGCGGGCCTGGCGCCGCTCCAGTTCCAGCCGGATGCGACGGACGGTGGCCGCGACGGCGGAATTGGGCAGTCGCTCGGGCGGGGGCAGCAGCGGCAGCACTGCCGGTCCGAAATTCACGAGCCGCCGCACCGCGGCTTCGCGCACCGTGCGGTCGTCGGAGTCGAGGTCATCGATCAGGCGCTTGACACTTTCCGCGCTGACGGAGTCGGCGCGGCCCGGATGATCGGCGGCAGGGATGGAAGCCGAACCGACTGCGAAAGTCGTCACAATCGGTAACAGGGTTAGAAGAGCGCAAGGCCGCATCGTCCGGGTCCTCCTCATCGTGCGCTTCAGTGTACGCGACCGGAGGGCAGCGGAGAACCACGCAGCGGCCACCATCCGCCGCGGGCGCTCTATGGTTGGGAATGCGAACACAAATCCACGGGACGGCCGGACGCCGGCGGTGGTCTGCGGCTCTGGGCGCTGTCGCTTTCATGCTGCACGTCCTGCCGGCGGCCGCTGCCACGCCGGCGCTGATGGAGCTGACCGTGGACGGCCAGCCCGCGCTGGGACGGCTGGCAGCGCTGGGGAAGGAGCGGGGCTGGCTGCTGGAGCGCGACGGGCGGCTGCGCGAAATCGACCTCGGTCGCGTTTCGAGCGTTCGCCGGGCGGAAAACGAGTTTCGTCCCTGCACGGTGGCCGAACTGCGCGACGCACTGCGGCGCGAATTGGGCCGCGAGATGGAAGTCAGCGGCACCGCCCAATACATCGTCTGCGCGCCGGCCGGCCGGTCGCGGCATTACGCACAGGTCTTCGACGAGGTCTACCGCGGGTTCCGCACGTTTTTCAGTGTGCGGGGCTTCCAGGTGCCCAAGCCGGAGTTTCCGCTGGCCGCGATTGTATTCCCCGATCCCGCCGCGTTTGCCGGCTACTGCCGCAAGGACGGCGTGCCTCCGCAGCGGGGGCTGATGGGCTACTACCTGCGGACCTCGAACCGCGTGGCCCTGTTCGAGGAGCCGGGCGCGGCGAGTGCGGATCATCGGCGGTTGAGAGTGCGCATAGCCCGCCGCGATCCGTGGCCCGAGCGACAATTCGGATTCTTCGACCCTCAACCCTCAACTCTCAACCCTCAACCCTTCGCAACTCTCAACCCTCAACCCTCCGCAACCCTCAACCAATCGAGCATCTCCGCGGGCCTGCGCGACACGATGATCCACGAGGCCACGCACCAGGTGGCGTTCAACGTCGGCCTGCACAGCCGCATCGGCGAGAACCCGACGTGGGTCGTCGAGGGACTGGCGACAGTCTTCGAGGCCGACGGCATCCGCGACCAGTCGCTGGCGCGGTATCCGGAGCGGCGGGTGAACATTGAGCGGCTGGCGTGGTTCGCGCAGTTCCGCCAGCGGCGGCCGCCAAAGTCGCTGGCGGCGTTCGTCTCCGACGACCGCATGTTTCAACGGGCAGCGCTCGACGCGTACAGCCAGGCGTGGGCGCTCACGTTCTATTTGTTGGAGACGCGTCCCGCCGCCTACGCCCGCTACCTGAGGCACATCGCCGAACGGGACCCGCTCGCGGAATACAACTCGGACGAACGGCTGGCCGACTTTCGCGCCGCTTTCGGCAGCAACATCGATCTGCTGGAAGCCGACTTCCTGCGGCACATGGAAGGCGTCGGCCGCACGGCCGCTCACTGATGCTTGAAGAGGCCAGGAAAGGCCACGGAATGTCCCTCGAGGCGTCCCCTTCGACCAACCGGATCACGAAATTCGCGTCGAGATAGATCGGCGCTCGCCCCACTCGTCGCGCTCGGCCCGCACCTGGGCCAGGATGTCCTCCCCGCTCCGCAGCACAGGTGCGGTGCCGAAGGCGTCAGCAACCGACCCGCGTCCCTGCGGCGAGGTGGGGGTGATAACCAGTTCGGCCGCCCCCTCTGCGTCGGGCAAGGGACCGTCCGGGATAAACGTCCGGCCGACGTACCGCCCACGGACGACCAACGTCCGGTTCATCGGAGCCCTCCCATAATGCTACCAATAAGGTATCAAAACTGATGTCTTGAAAAGAAGGGGACGATTCTGCTGAATGGCTTGCCGAAAACCAGAACGTCCCCTTTTTCGCCTTCCCGACTTCCTGCGGCACATGGAGACCGTCGCCCGCACGGCGACTCCGGCCGCTCGCTGATCGCATCGCGGGCCGGCCCGGTACAGCGCCTGGTTGAGGCTCGGAAGCATCATCAGTGGACAACGCCCAGGTGACGCTCCGCGCACGCGTGGCGGACGTCCGCGCCGTGCTGCCACTCCGGCGGCGTCGACTGTCGGCAGTACCGGCACACGCGGAACTTGGCCCGCCTGAGAATTCATTCCCCAGTACGGGACTGCGAACGAAACAACCTGATCGCGATCAGTTACACTTCATCATCATCCGCCAATAGGAATTCGTGGGCGGCGGAAAGGTTTCGATCTGCGGCAGGTGATGGACCTTCTTGTTGTCGTAGAACATCACCATCTCGGCCGCTCCGGAACGTCCAATAGCAAATTGCCAGATCGGCTCCGCCTCGTCGGGCGGCTGGACTGCTTCCAGAAAGAGTGTGGCTTCGGGATGCGTCCCTTCCGCAATGACGAAAACAGCTCCGTCGATCAGCCCGCGTTCTCGATCCTCGTACCGATGTACGGCCGAAGGGAGCAGTCGCATTTCCACCCGTCCCCTCATGTAGAATTCATGAGCGGAAAATCGCCGCACGAACTGTTTCATCTGCCTGATCCGAGCCGCCGGCGTCTCCGCGGGGACCGGAGCGTCCGGCAGGGATTGAAACTTGAGGTCGCTCGATTGGGGAGTCCAGACTTGCCCCGACGTGGCCGTCAATTTGATGGGCCGGTCGGTCGTCGCGTGAAAGCAGAACCAATCCTGGCAAGTATCAGACTTCGGGTCGCCATGCCGAATCAATTCCAGCACCGCCGCAGGCCGCCCTTTGCGACCCCACACCCACAACGTCCCGTACACATTGCCGCGAACCGGCTCCGTGTATCGCAAAACCGGCTTCTCAACACGCTCAATCTCTGAGCCGGACTCCGCGTCCTGAATTGAAATGATCGCCGCGTTCGCCCGCGCCGTCTTGATCTGCTCCGCCGCTTCACTGGCTGAGTCGGCCGAAACCGGCTCTTGAGCGACCGCCGTCAGGCTGAGCAGTCCGATGAGCAAACTCAGGAAGAGTGGATTCGGACTTCGCATCAGATGATGTCCCGGCCGTAGTGGAAAAGTAATTTCACCGCGCGGATCACGCGGTCGCCAGCAGGCGTGACGATCGTCCACAGAGGAGCGAGGCGAGGAACTCGAGACTTCCCGCTGATGCGCCAGCTCGTCTCGTCGGCTCGCACCCGTGGCGCACGGCGAACCGACTCACGGGTCTGATCTTCCGCACCTCACTTATTAGATTCGATGTTGCCTTGACGACGATTCCGGGTCTGAAAAGGGGACGAGTCGATTTCATCCGCCGTCCATAAAATGGACCCGTCCACTTTACGCCGTTCCGGATTCAGCCCGTGTCCGTCTGTCAGGCCAATTGGGAAAGTCTGGTTTCTTTGGAAACTGTGTGGCGAGAGTTGCAGCCAGCTTGAGACCAATATCGGTCAGCCGGCATGCTGTGAATGTTGGATGCGCAGGGGTCTTGAAGTTGCCGCCGCCTTCAATCAGTTCTGGATGTTCCTGAAGCAAGTTGATCAGTGCCCTATAACGACCCTCGATGTCTTCGGTGAGTTCTCCCCAAGCATGCTCTTCTGTCCATTCTGTGTTTTTATACAGATCGCGAATGTATGGCCGATTCGCGAAGCGGCTCACACAGTCGGCTTTGGAGATATCCCCCGTGTAGAAAAGCGACAAGGTCAGTATCTGGTCAGTATTCGAGGTCCACGCGCGATCATCCTGGCTGCCACCGCGGAAATACGCAGCGAGTACGAGTGATTCTTCGATCCGCGTCAGTGACATTGCTGCATCCATCAGAGAGTCACAGGATCGATGACCGCCACGCCTGGTCCAAACGTGGCCATGCGGACGAAATGTGCCACGTTGAAGGTCAGCAGGTGCGTCACGGCATGTGCGTGGCAGACCGCAACCAGTCGGGCGTCATGAACCTGCTTACCGATAATCCCGAGTGCCCCCACAAGCGCCTTCCAAGCCATGAAAATCGGGGGCGTCTCTACCAGCAGCGGGAACTTGGTCTCGAACGCCGTGGCGTGCATCTCGGCGTCCCTGATCGGCAGTCCGGCACCATTGGCCGACTTCGGCCGGGTCGCGACGTTCCGGAATTCAATGAGAACCTGGGGCGTGATGTGCAGAACCTCCCCGCGCCGGTGCAGTTCCAGCACGGCCTGCGCGGCCGTGTCGTGCTGCCGGTCAGTCGTGTTCGCCAACCGCACCAGGATGCTGGTGTCGAGGAGGACGGCCATTACTCATAAAGTCCTTCACTGCTCAAGGCGGCGTCGGAGAAAGAAACCCCCCAAGGTCGCGTCGCTGCCAGCAGCTCGCGTTCCCACTCATCCCGCGGCTCCAGCCGGGGCTTGGCGAGCAAGCGCTCCCGCAATAGAGTCCGCGCCAATTCTTCGGCGGCAATTCCCTGCCGTTTGGCCTCCTCGTTCAGTGCCGCTTCAAGCTGGGAGTCGAGAGTGACGACCATGTGATTTCCCTCCGCAAGGACCCGCGATTCCTATCGTAGCCGATTCGCATGTCTCTTCCCACGCCCTTCATGGCTAAGAATACATCTGCGTCGTCGGCTTGATGACCAGTTCGGCGACGCACGCCCGGGGCGGGAGTTCGGCGATCATCACCACGGCGGCGGCTATGTCCTCCGGCTGCAGGATGCGGGCGCGGTGCTCGGCCGAGACCGGCTGCGGGCGGTCGTTGAGGATCGGCGTTTCGACTTCGCCGGGGTAGATGTTCGTCACGCGAATACCGTTGTCGCGTTCTTCGTTGGCGATCGTTTTGCCCAGTGCCGTCATGGCGTGCTTCGAGGCGTTATAGGCCACGCCGCCGATCACGCCGCACCGCAGGCCCGCGATTGAGCCGATGTTGACGATCAGCCCGTCGCGCCGCTCGCGCATTTCGGGCAGCACCGCGCGGATGGCGTCCCACGCTCCGGTGACGTTGATCCGCAGCATGCGGTCCCAGTCGTCGGGCGAAAGCTCCGCCGCACTGCGCCGCGGCACGTTGACACCGGCGCTGTTGACGAGGATGTCGATCCGCCCAAGCTCGCGCCGCGCCCAATCGAACAGCGCCGCGATGCTCGCGCGGTCCGCCACGTCCACAGGCTGCACGAGGATCGGGTTCTCCGCCGACGTGTGCCGCGACGCCGTTTCGCGGAGCGGCTGCTCGCGACGCCCGGCGATCGCCACACGGCAGCCGCGCCCGGCGAGGGCCAGCGCGACCGCGGCGCCGATGCCCGTCCCGCCGCCGGTGACGAGCGCCGTTCGTCCTTCGAGCGTCATCGCGTGACCTCAATGGGAATTGTGAAGGCCAGCCCGTCTGCGGGGCCGTCCGGCAGCGCGATGCGATAGCTGAGCACCACGCGATCGACATCGGCCGGAATCTTCAGCGTCCCTTGCGCGTAATGGGCCGGCTCATCTTCAGTGGCCGGCTCATAGACGGTCGCAGACTCCTCCGCAAGGACGGTGCTGAAGTCGCTCGCGAGCAGGGCGTTAAAGACCTTGGCATTCGCCACGGGTTTTCCGTCGCGGGTGATGCCCACGGCCGGCTCCACCTCGTGACCGGCGTGCAGCTCTTTGCCGTGGTGACCGAGCCGGATTTCATATCCGCCCGGAGCGGATTCTGTCTTGCGCCAGACGAGCGCGTCGTCGCCGGCGTGACTGTGAGGATGCGCGCCGCCGTCCCGATCGTGGCCGTGCGGGATGCGGGCGTTGTATGTTTTGTCGGGGAATTTCACGACCAGCCGCGGTTCGCTGTCTTCACGGTCGAGGTGTTCGCCGAGTTCGGCCTCGGTCGAGACAAAGCGTGACGACTTGCCCGCGCCGTCCCGTTCTTCGGGCACGGCCGCAAGTTGGAACTGCAGGCCCTTTCCGTCGTGCCGGAGGTTGATCACGACGTGCGGCGCTTCGACGGCGACGGGCTTTTTCGCCGATTCATCGAGCAGGTGGATCGTCACGCGGCCGGTTTCGTCGTCGTGCAGCAGTTCGGCATGGTACTCGCCGTCGCCCAGTTCGATCAGCGGTCCACCGTGCGGGCCTTCGTCGGGATGGTCGTGCGCGGAGGCAGCCTTCCCGGCGCCGCCGTCAGCCGGCGGTTCCGGTGACGGCGGCTCGTCGGCGCAGCCGGCGAGAGCCAGCGGAATCGACAACGCGGCCAGTAGAAGATTCCAGCGGAAGCGGTTCGGTGACATCTCACAATCCTTTCGCGGTTGGGTTGGTTTCGGTCGTCAACTCCACATGCTCCTCACCCGCCGCCACGATGCGGCGGCCGGCTTCGCGGCCGAGGCTCCAGAACAGCGCCGGCCGCACGATGAACTCCAGCAGCGTGCTCGAAATCAACCCGCCGATGATCACGGTCGCCACGGGGTACAGGATCTCCTTGCCCGCCTCCCCGGCCGCCAGCGCCAGTGGCATGAGGCCGATGCCGGACGTGAGGGCGGTCATCAGCACCGGCGCCAAACGCTCTTTGCCGGCGCGGACGATCATCTCCCGCGACCACGTCTCGCCCTCGTAGCGGACCAGGTGCAGGTAGTGGTTCAACAGCAGAATGCCGTTCCGTGAGGCGATGCCGCCCAGCGAGATGAAGCCCACCATCGCCGCCACCGTCAGCGTCTGTTCCGTCAGCACCAGGGCCGCCACCGAGCCGATGAACGCCATGGGCAGCGCCACCATCACCTGCAGGGCGAAGTTTGCGGACCCGAACATCGCGTACAGCACGAGAAACACGCCCGCCAGCGAGCCGGCAAAGAAGATGCCGATCATCCGCGAGGCGTCCCGCTGGCTCTCGAACTGGCCGCCGTACTCGATGAAGTAACCGGGCGGCAGCGACTCCTGGATCGGCCGCACGCGGGCGCGGATGTCTTCCACCACGTCGACCAGCCCGCGGCCCGAGACGTTCGACTGGATGACGATCCGCCGCCGCACCTTCTCTCGGTTAATGGTGTTGGGGCCGCCGGATTCGTAGATCTTCGCCACCGACGACAGCGGCGTGGTCCCGCCGTCGGGCAGCTCGATCGCCAGCCGGCCCAGCGCGTGCAGGTCCTCGCGATAGCGTTCGTCGAACCGCACCAGGAGGTCGAACGTGCGCTGGCCGACGAGCACCTGCGAGACGACGCGGCCGTTCATGGCGGTTTCGATGTACTCGTTCACGTCTTCGGGCGTGAGGCCGTACAGCAGCAGCCGCTCGCGGTCGATCTGGATGCGGAGCTGCGGGATCGTCACCTGCGGCTCGACGAAGAGGTCCGTCACGCCGGGCACATCCTTGATGGCCGCTTCGATGCGTTCGGCGGTACGGCGCAGAATGCTGAGGTCGTCGCCGTAGACTTTGATGCCGATCTCCGCCATCACGCCCGAGAGCATGTGCGAGATGAGGTGCGCGAGCGGCTGCTCCACGGAGGAGACGACGCCCGGGATTTCGTCGACGGCCGCGCGGATCTGTTCGAGGATCTCCTCGCGCGATTCCTCGGCTGCGGGGTCGAGGTTGATGACGATCTCGCTCATGTGCACGCCCTCGGCGTGCTCGTCGAGTTCGGCGCGTCCCGTGCGGCGGACGAAGCCGTCCACGGCGGGAATGGCCGTCAGCCGGCGGTCCACGCTTTGAGCGATGCTGTTGGACGTTTCGAGCGACGTGCCAGGCGGCAGGATCAGATTGAGCTGTACCGAGCCTTCGTTGAACGGCGGCAGGAAGTCGCGCTCCAGAGCCGACAGCGAAACCGCCGCCACCACGACCGCCGCCATACCGGCCAGCAGAATGGCCCTGGGAAACTTGAGGGACAGCGCGATCGCGCCACCGGCGATGCTCTTCAAGGCAGTCAGCAGCCGTCCCTCCCCCTCGCCGGCGAACACCACATCGGCCGCGCGCACCAGCAGCCAGAAGGCCGGCATGGCGATGAGCGTCCAGAACAACGCCGGCCCGATCGTCACCGGCCCGTCAAGGCCCAGGGCCGGCAGCGAAGCCTCCCACGTGGCGTGCGGCCAGGCCGGAGTGAGCGGCAGATCGAAGATCTGCGCCAGCCGCGGCAGCACCCAGTAGAAAGTCGCCGCCGACATGCCCAGCGCCAGCAGCGGAGCCACATAATCCCACACTCGCCGCCGCGCCAGCAGCAGGTACGACAGCACTGGCGTCACGGTCAGCGACACCGCCAGCGACGCGAGGATCGACACGATGTATGCCAGCCCCAGCGGTGCGAACAGCCGCCCTTCCATTCCGGAGAGCGCGAACAGCGGCAGGAACACCAACACCACGATCATCGTGCCGAACACGATTGAGTTGCGGATCTCGACGCTGGCCTGGAACACGACCAGCAGGGGATGGCGGGGGCTCTCGCGCTCGCGGTTTTCGCGCAGCCGCCGGAAGATGTTTTCGACATCAACGATGGCATCGTCGACGAGTTCGCCGATCGCTACGGCCAGACCTCCCAGCGTCATCGTGTTGATCGACAGCCCCAGTCCGCTGAAGACGAGCGCCGTGACCACCAGCGACAGCGGGATGGCCGTCAGCGTGATGAACGTGGTGCGGAAATTCAGCAGGAAGGCGAACAGGAGCACGACGACCAGCACGCCGCCGTCGGCGAGGGCCTCGATCACGTTGTGCACCGAGCGGTCGATGAACGACCGCTGCGAATAGATGCCCGACGCAATCCGCACGTCGTCGGGCAGCGCCTGCCGCAATTCGTCGATGGCCTCCGCGACGCGATCGCTGATCTCGCGCGTATCGGCGCCCGGTTGCTTGTTGATGGTCAGCACGACGGCGGGGCCGCCGCTGAATTGGTTGAGGGTTGAGGGTTGAGGGTTGAGGGCCGGACGAGGAATGCCGCCGTTGGTTTTCTGGCTCTCGGCTCTCGACTCTCGACCCTCGACCCGTACGTACGCCGCACTGTCGCCGCGCTTCACCTGGGCCGCTTCTTTCACCTGCGCGACCTGCCGCAATGCGACGGGGCGGTCTTCGCGGAACGCGACGACGACCTGTTCCAGATCTTCGACGCTCTGGACGCGGCCCAGCGAGCGGACGAGCAACTCGTTGGGACCTTGCTGGTCGAGATAGCCGCCCGTCGTGTTGCGGTTGCTCTCTTCGACCGCCTCTTTCACCTGGTGCAGCGTGACGCCGTAGCGGCGGAGGGCCTCCGGATCGACGAGCACCTGGAACTGCTTGCGTCCGCCGCCCATGGTGAAGACCTGCGCGACGCCGGGAATCGTCAGCAGCCGCTGCCGGACAACCCAGTCGGCGTAGGTCCGCAACTCGAGTGGACCGGTCTCGCCCGTTTCGCTCCACAGGCCGATCATCAGGATCTGGCCCATGATCGACGAGATGGGGGCCAGCGTCGGTTTGACGTCCGGCGGCAGGCGATCTTCGGCCAGCGCCAGGCGTTCGGCGACGATCTGCCGGTCGGTGTAGATGTCGGTGTGCCAGTCGAACTCGACGTAGATCACCGAGATGCCCACGCCCGACGAGCTGCGGACGGCGAGCACATCATTCGCGCCGTTCAAGGCCGATTCCAGCGGGAACGTGATCAACGCCTCGACCTCTTCCGGCGCCATGCCCGGCGCTTCGGTGATGACGACGACCCGCGGCCGATTGAGATCGGGAAAGACGTCGATCTCCATCTGCGCCGCCTGCCAGCTTCCCAGCCCGATCAGCAACACCGCCAGCGCGACGACCAGCAGCCGTTGTTGAAGAGCGAGGCGGATAATGGCGTTCAGCATGTCGCTAACTCACAAGCGTCGAGGCGCCCCACAACAAACAAAACGCAGCGCGTCAGACATAGACGGCGCGCCAGGAGTCACACGAAAGCGCTTGCCTCTTCGCGGCGCACAAGAACCCGCGCCCGCCATCGAGAATCGTTGAATCATCACTCGTTACCAGGACGTTCGTTGTCGGGAAGCGGATTCAGGTGCGCCGCGAAGAGGCAAGCACGCTCGCAAGTTGTTCGGCGCACGTGAGGTTGATGTACTGTGCTCGTCCCGCTTGGTCATTGGTCATTGGCCATTCCCTAATGCACATGCCCATGATGCGCATGCCCCCCTGCCTCCCCGGCGCTCTGCTGCTCCAGGGCCATCTGCAACTGGTGGGCGGCGGAGACGGCCACGCTCTCGCCGGGGAACAACGAGCCGTCGTCGGCGATGACGGCCGAAAGCTGGTCGCGGTGCCTCACGTGGACCTCGCGGCGCTCAAAGACGTTGCCGTTCTCGACGAATACATAGGCTTCGGCCCCCTCGCGGGCGACGGCGTCCACCGGCAGCACGATTGCGTGCTCCCATTCCTCGACGGGCACGCGAAGCTGCATCCGCTGTCCCTGCTTGAAGCGCCACGTGAGGAACTCCCGGCCTTCCGGGCCGGGGGTGCGATACACGATTTCGTTCGGCAGCGCCACGTAGAAGTGCAACGCCCGCGAGGCCTCGTCGACGTGGTTGGCGACGTACACGATCCTGAGATCCGGAACCTCGGCGACCCGGTCGGAGTCCGTTTCGTTGAGGGCCGTGACGCTCCGTGCCTCGCGGGCTGCCGCCACCAGCTCGTCGCCGTCCTGCTCGAAGGCCCGGCCCTCAATGTACAGCGCGCTGTAATCGGCCAGCGTGCATAACGGCTTTCCGGCCGTGACCGCTTCGCCGGTCTGCACGTGCAACTCTTCAATCACAAACAGCCGCCGCTCGGCGTGGGCCTCGCTGATCGCGCCTCCCTTCGATTCTTCGCCCTGCGAGCGCTCGAGCGATGTGACCAGCGGATGGTCCTCGGCCTCGGCGTCGTCGTGCAACGAGGCGTCGGCGTGCACGAGCGGCACATAGACCTGGATCTCTCGCAGCAGCCGGCGCTCCTGGGCGATGCGGTCGATCTGTTCCGCGGAAAGGCCGTGCAGCCGCAGGGCCTCGCGTTCGGCGTCCAGGGCCGCCTGCAGCTTGTCGCGCTCGTACTTCCGCTCCAGGACGACCCGATTGGCGACGGCGCCGCCGGCGATTTCGTCCAGCCGCGCGATCTCGCGCTGTTCGACGTCGAGCTGTCCCAGCGTGCGTAGGAAATCCGTCTGGGCTTTGACCACGTCTTCGTGCGTGAGCCGGATGCGGAACAAGAGCCGCTCCGATTCCACCGCCTGGCCGCCGATGACGTACAGACCGCTGACGACGCCCGTGATCGGGGCCGTCACTTTCACGTGCGTGCGCCCGGGGCGCTCGACGACCATTGCCGGAATCGTGATGCTGCGGGCGTACCTTTCGAGTCGCACTTCGCCCGTCACGAGGCCGATGTTCTTCCGCGCCTGCGGCGAAAGCTGGATGGAAGCGGCGCGGTCGTGGTCGTGCGCGTCGTCTGGATCGGCGGGCGCGCCGGCGCCCGAAGAATCGGCGGCGGTCCAGCGGCCGATCGCAGGTCCCCACCGGCCGCTTGTGGTCCACATCAGCACGACCACGAGCACAGCGGCGGCGAGCCACAGCCAGCGGGCTGAAAAACCGCGCAGTCGTGATGGAAGAGAGAGAGGGCGCATGTGTCTGACGGACCTCTGAATGCTGAAGGCGTGCGAACGCTGGCCCCGCCTTGCGCAACGTGGAGCTGCGGACGAATGTCGGGCCGCTCGGCCAGCGGCGGCCTCGACGTGTCGGCGACGGGCGGAATGGTCTACAGCCGCCAGACCTGTATCCGCTCAGCGCGCACCAACTCCGCCAGCCCGGCCGTTGCCGACGCCGGCGGCTTGTCGCGGAGGGCTCCCGTGCGGAACAAATGCACGGAGCCGGTCGCGTTCAACTCCGCCGCACCGAAGAGGCTGCCGGAGTCGACCATCGGCAGCTCAACCCTGTCAGGAGCGACGTAAGCACACCGCCCTGCGTCGCACGTGTCGTGCTCGTGCTCGTGCGACGGATCAACGGGTTCGACGGGATCGTCGTGATGATGCGTCGCCACACCCGGGCCATGCAGCCGGTCGGCCACACTCAGCTCGTCGTGTGCCGCCTCGTCCGGATGGGCGTGGGTTTCCGCGGCATGCGCGTGATGCCAGCAGCATCCCACGAGCGCATGGGCGGCGAACGCCAGTCCCGTCACCACGTTGAGACACCGAGGAATCATGAGCGATGCGCAGAGTCGTTGAGAACCACCATCCCGAATCATTCCAGTGCGGCCGACGAGCGTCAATGCCGAGTTTCGGCTGCGAGATGCAAACCCCGTGCGAACGCCGTTGCTGCAAGCAGCGATTCCGCCGTAAACGAGGTGTCGCGGCAGAGATAGCGTGGTGTGGACCGCTGCCGATGTGGGTCGTCCGCTGCGCCTCAATCGCGACAGCCTGAGTCAAACAGACGACGCGTTGTACCCGGGGACGCTACTGGGGCGTCTGAGGCGTCAACGACAGTCGGGCCGGGCCACTGCTCAACGGCGTGGGCGACTGCATCGTCTGTCCAAGGCTGCGCGTGGTCTGGCTGGCCGGGTTCGCCAGCCCGCCCTCGAGCAGCAGCCCTTCGACCAGTGCCTGCGACTGCCGCAGCTCGACCAGGGCCTGAATGTACTGCACTTCGGTGTCGAAGACCTGTCGTTGCACGAGCAGCAGTCGGAAGATGTTGAATTCGCCGGCTTCGCGCGCCTGCATGGTCATTTCGCGCGCGCGGGCCGCCTTATCGCGCGCTTCGCCGAACAGCTCGACCTGCACCCGTGCCTGCTCGTAGCGTCCGAAGGCCTCCGCCAGCCGCTCGCGCAGCGCCAGCTCGACCCGCTCGACCTCGCCTTCGGCCCGCATCAGTTCGGCGACGGCGGCGGCAATTGCGCCCTGGTTACGGTTGTGAACGGGCAGCATCACGCCCACCTGCGCCGAAAACAGCGTGAAGTCGGTCGCGAAATCGTGGCTGGAGCCGAGCTGCACGTTGACATCCGGCACCGGCTGGGCCTGCTCGCGACCGATCCGGTTCCGCGCCCGCTGGACCTGGAGCCGCGCCTGCTGCACCAGCGGACTGGCTGCCAACAGCGTGTGAAGTTCCTCGTCCCACGCCAGCACGTCGGCAGACGCCTCGAACTCTTCGTCCGCCACATCCCCGGGCAGCTCAGGAATGCCAGCCAGTGCTGTAAGCCTCCGGCGTGCGGCGAACTCGCGGGCCCGCGCCGATTCCAGCAGCACCCGCACGCCGTTCAGCTCGACTTCCGTGAGCAGCACGTCGCTTTCGGCGACCTGCCCGACCGCCAGCGCGTCGCGCGAGGCGGCGACCGCCTGTTCGGCCAGATCGACAAGCTCGCCGGCCCGATCGACGATGCGCGCGACGCCGGCCAGCTCGTACCACGCCGTCCGCACATCCGTCAGCACGCGCAGGCGTTGGGCTTCCAGTCCCCAGCGAGCCTGCTCGACGTCCGGGAGCAAGACGGCCCGGTTCCAGTCGAGCTTGTCGGCGGTGACGATCGTCTGCGAAAAGAACCCGCCCTGCAAACCCGCCGTGTCGTCGTTGCCGATCTCCTCGGCCTGATAGCCGACGACGGGATTGGGGTACAGTCCGGCCTGCCACCACGCGCCGGCCGCCTCGTCGATCAGCGCCCGGGCCTGCCGCAGTGTGGGATTGTTGGCCAGCGCCAGCCGTTCGAGGTCCGCGAGCGTGAGCGGCGCTTCGTCCGCCGGAGCTTCTGCCGACGACACGTCGAGCGGCTGCGGCGCGACGAGCGGTCCTTCGGGGTCATTGTCAGTCGGGGGCGAGCGGGGGGCGTCAGCCCCCCGATTCGTGCTTCGGGCGAGGCCGCCCGCAAGTCTCACATCGGGGGGCTCACGCCCCCCGCTCGCCGGAATCACGGATTCGATCGCGTCGATGGTTTCCTGTTGCGGTTCTATCCGCACATGCCGCGCGCCTGCCGGCACGTCGCCAATCGTCCGCCGCGGGATCGCATACCGCCAGGTGCACGCCGGCAAGGTCAGCGAAAGGGCGGCGATGGCAAGGATCGCTCGCGGTCTCATGAGGCACGTACTGTGAGGAGCGGAAACAGCCAGCCGCCTCTCACCCATCGACCCTGCCGCCGGTACCAATTGAGCGGGTTCTGCCGAATGTGCAGGCCGTACGGTCAACGGGCAGGGCCATTCCATAGATCCAGCAAACTCGACCCAGATTCCGCGCCGAACCACCGTCAGGAAGATCATTCGCAGACGCCGACTGCTGGGCCTGTCGCAAAGCGAATTGGCGCGACTCGCGAACATCCGCCCGGAGACGTTGAATCGGCTCGAAAGAGGCCGCACCAGTCCGAGCCTCGCCACCGTCGAAAAGATCGATCGGGCATTGACCCGCGCCGAGCAGGAATCGGCGTGAAGCACGCGGCTACGGCGTATCGGCCACGCCCACGATCTTGAAGCCGCTCATCCACTCGTAGCGGTCGTTGGGAAGCTGAGACCAGCACCGCTCGACCACCAGCCGCACGGCGCCGCCGCCACGCAGGCTGAACCACACGACGCCGTGGCGGGATGGCAGCGGTTCGTCGTGCGTCAGGCCCACACCGGCGGGCGAGATGTCCCGCGACAGCACCAGCCGCTGCGGCCCGTCTGCAGATCGGTGGGCGCAGCTCCCTTCCAGCTCGATCGGCTCGAAGAAGCCGGCGCGATCGAGCGGCACCCGATCGCAATTGCGTCGCTCGCCACCCGCCGAATGCCCCGACCCCCCGAGTGCGCCGGGGATCGCGGTTTCATCAGCCAGTAGACGTTCGACCGCCCGCCGGATGCTCCAGAAATCCCGCCGGACGCTGATGGTGACCGGTTCAGCGAGTGCAGTGGCCACTGGAACACCTCCTGGCAGTGGAATAGTCGGACGGCAGTCGGGACGCAGGCGTGCCAGCCAAAGCCTAGGTCACAAATGTGCGGACGCAACCGACATCCGAGGCACGAGGTTGAAAGTCGAAAGGGTCGAAGGTCGAAAGGGCCGGAAAAAAACAGCCCCCACTGGCCGAACGTGCACACAGCGCCTCGCGCCTCCGGCGCTTTCCGACATTCGACCTTTTCGACCCCTCCCACTGTCACAGAATCGATGTCGGTGGCTTAGCCTGCTGGCCCTCGACTCTTGTCTCTCGTCCCTCGACCCAACCCCAGCCATTGACGCCCGGATCGCCAAAAGCTTACGATGTGGATCGATCAAACATTGCCGATGCGTCGATGTTCCCGTTCCCCAAAAGGGCCTCCCATGTTGCGGATCGACTTGGGTTCCACCAAACGCTACTGCGACGGACTCAACCGCCGCAGCTTCCTCAAGCTCGGCATGGCCGGGATGGGCACGGCCGGGCTGGCTGACGTGCTGCGCGCCCGTGCGGCCGCGGCCGAAACCGGCGGCGAACGCAAAGAGACCTCCGTCATCCTCCTGTGGCTCGACGGCGGCCCCGGCCACATGGACATGTACGACATGAAGCCTGAGGCCCCCGCCGAGTACCGGGGCCTCTGGCGGCCAATCCGCACGAACGTGCCCGGCACCGAGATCACGGAGCTCTTCCCGCTGCAGGCACAGCTCGCCGACAAGTTCTCGCTCGTCCGCTCCCTGCACCACAATTCCGGGGACCACTTCACCGGGGGGCACTGGATGCTCACCGGACGCGGCGCCGGCGTCAGCGGCGCGGCCAACGCCGGCAAGTTTCCGTTCTTCGGCTCCATCGCGACCAAGGTGCTCGGCCCGCGGCAGCATGGCATGCCCGCTAATCTCGCCGTCCCCTATGCGATGAGCATCGGCCTGCGGCCCGGCTATTTCGGCGGCAACTACCTGGGCGTCGAGAACGACCCCTTCGAGACCGGCGGCGACCCCAACTCCGACCGCTTCAAGGTGCAGAATCTCGCGCTGCCGAACCAGTTGACGCTCGATCGCCTCGAAGACCGCCGCTCGCTGAACCGCTCGTTCGATGCCATCCACCGCGAGGTCGATCAGCGGGGCGTCTTCACCTCGATCGACCGCTTCGACCAAGAGGCCTACGACCTGGTGACGAGCGCCCGCGCCCGCAAGGCGTTCGACATCGGCCTCGAAGACCCCCGGCTGCGAGACGAGTACGGCCGCCATACGTGGGGGCAGAGCACGCTGCTCGCGCGGCGGCTGGTTGAGGCCGGCACCACCTTCGTCACCTGCCACTTCGGCGGCTGGGACCACCACTGGGACCTGCAGAAGGGCATGGAGAATTACCTGCCGCGCATCGACCAGTTGGTCAGCGCCCTGCTC
>JAHWKJ010000017.1 GCA_019347905.1 Planctomycetota bacterium | reverse complement strand
TCTCTCTTTGGCCGGCCGCCCGCTCTCCTCTCAACCCCACACCCAACCCCGCCTTCTCCACCCTCTTTTTTGGTTTCTCCCGCGGCGGCTCGACTCCCTGCTTCGCGTGGGGGGGGGGGGGGGGCGGGCGGCGCCCCCCCCCCCCCCCCCCCCCGCGCTGGGTGATCCGTGGTTCATGGTGCGCATTCCGGGCTAGGACTCCGCAATTGGGCGCGGCTCGTCCTCCAGGATTCCCAGGAGCGGGAAGCCCACCTCCGCCCGTTCATATTGCTCGGCCATCCATTTCTGGAAGAGGCGTTCGCCAATCTCCTCGCGAATCTCTTCCGTCAACTCGCCCAGCCGGAGTTCCTCAACGCGGATCAGGCCGAAGCCGCCGTCCGTCTCGATCGGGCCCACGACTTCACCCGGCCGCGCATTGAACACGGCCGCCTGCAGCGCGGGAGACAGTTCCTCTCGATTGACGCGGCCGAGCATCCCGCCACGCTGCCTGGTGGCCTCGTCCTCGGAGTGCTTGCGGGCCAGTTCGGCGAAGTCCGCGCCCTCGTCCCGGACCTGTGCGGCGAGCTCTTCCGCCACGCTTCGTTCCCGAACGACGATCAGCGAGACGACGGCGGTGTCGAACTCGGTCCGGTGCTCCGCAAACCACGGCTCGATCTGATCTGCGGTCACGTCATCCTGCACCAGTTCCCGGGCGCAGCGATCCCGGAGACGCCGCTCGAACTGCGCGACCGACAGGATTTGCTCCTCGAGCCAGGCGTGCGTGTCGGCAGCCGTGTAGAGATCGTGCTCCGCCCGATACGCATCCGCGATGGGTTGGAGGTCCTCGTCCCGGATCGCGATGCCGCGCTCCTGGACGGCCCGTTCAATGATCCTCGCCTCGATGACCGGACGAAAAGCGTCGATCAATTGGTCTGCGACCTTCAGTTCTCGCAGCGCTTCCCGCAGAGAGACGTCCCAGCCATCCACAGAGAGGGCGACGATGGAGGCGAAGTCTGACATGCTCAGCTCCTTTTCTCGCGGCCGATCGGAAGTGACAGACAATCGAGCGATGGAATGAGACGTCCCACACAGCGCGGCGGAAAGCCTTCTGAGAGGAATCCGAAAGCGGGCCTGTTTCCGGACACGCCTTTGCGGCGAAATGAGAGTTTTTTGCAATGCCGCGCAACCGGGCCGATCGGATGGCGAGGGTGGTTTTTCACCGGCTGTGCGTCCACCATGGCCGGCAATTCGGATATCCTTGGGAGATGACCATTGCGAAGACCAGGACTGCCGGCGAGAGGGACATGACTGATCTGGACGATCTTCTGGATACGTTCGATTGCGAATGGCGAGCCGAGGGTCCACCGCCCGACTTGATGACGTTCGTCGACCGCGCCGAACACAGCGGTGTGCCCACAGCCGTTGTGCTGCGCGAATTGATCGCGATCGACATGGAATACCGCTGGCGAGAAGCCGCACCGTCGCCGGCGCAGGCGAACAATGCCGACGAACCGGTCCGTTTGCCCTGGGATACCGGCTACGGGGGGTTTCCGGCCCGTCCGACCGTGGAGGATTATTCGAGGCGGTGGCCGCAGATCTCAGGCGGCCAGGAGCCCCCTGTCGAACTGATTGCGGAGGAGTATCGCATTCGTCACCGGTGGGGCGATCGGCCGGCTGCGGAAGAGTACCTCCGCCGCTTCGGCGATTGCCCCGCGCTGCGTGAATCGCTGGAGGACGTCCGGCGGGAACTCGCCCTCGACACCGCGGGCGACGGGATGACAGCCGCTTTCGCTACGACTGACGACTCGGAAGACACGGCGCTGCACGGTGCCGAGACGCAGCCTCCCCTGGGCAGAGCGCTGGGGCGATATCGCCTCATCCGGCCGCTGGGCAAAGGGGGCATGGGAGAAGTTTATCTCGGTGAGGATACGCATCTCGGACGCCGGATCGCGCTGAAGGTCCCGCACAACGACGAACAAGAAAGGCGACGCGAGCGGTTCGTGAATGAGGCGAAAGCGGTGGCGACGCTTCGCCATCCCGGCATTTGCCCCGTCTTCGACGCCGGCGAGATTGACGGGCAGCCGTTCCTGACAATGGCGTACATCGAAGGCGAAACGCTGCGGGAGCGCTGGAAACGGCAGGCTCGCCGCTCCCTCGCCGAGGACCTCGCCGTGTTGGCTCGTGTCGCGCAGGCCATGCAAGCGGCGCACGAGGCGGGAATCGTGCATCGGGACCTCAAACCGGCAAATGTCATGCTCACAGAGGCGGGCGAGCCGGTGGTCATGGATTTCGGGCTGGCGTACCGCGAAGCCCGAACGCCAGACGAACGCATCACCCAAACCGGAGAAACCTTTGGATCGCCGGCCTACATGTCGCCCGAGCAGTTCGATGGCCCGAGCCGTTGTGTCGGCCCGGCCAGCGATGTCTACAGTCTCGGCGTCATGCTGTACGAAGCGTTGACTGGGCGGCTTCCCTTTCGCGGGAGCGTCGCCGCGATCCTGGCCCAGATCGGCCGCGACCGACCGCAGCGACCGTCGAGCCTGGTGGAGCACGTGGATTGTGAACTCGAGCAACTCTGCCTGCAGATGCTCGCGAGAAATCCTGCCGATCGGCCGCAGTCGATGAACGAGATCGCCGAGCGGCTCACGACCATCCGCTGTCGGCTGGAGACGGCGGGGCCGATTGTTGCGTCACCGAGCTGCCTGTCGTCGTGGCGGCGGATTGTCCGAGGGCGAGCTTCGGCTGTCGCGGCCGCGCTGCTGCTGCTGCTGGGCCTGCTGGCCTTTGCAGTGCAGTCACTCCGCGGCACCGACGACGCCTCCGCCAGGACGCACTCGCGCCGAGTTCCCATCACTCCTGCCGATCGATCTCCCGCGACGACGGTGGAAGGTTCCGCCCTGTCGTTCGACGGGATCGACGATTACGTCGTGACGCCGGTCGTTTACGACGGTTCGCATCCCGTCACCGTCGAGGCCTGGGTGTCCCCGGCGGATCGCTGGGGGAATGGCACCGTCCTCTCCAACGCGAATGCCTGCGGAATCTATCTCCACCAGTCCTATGGCGAACGGAACCGGACGCGTCGCTGGGCCGTCTGGATCGGCGATTCGGCCGAGAATGGCTGGATTGCCTGTGCCCACGCGGCCGCCCCCTTTGCCCATCAGCGAACGCACATCGCCGCTGTGTGGGATCAATCGCAGATCGCCATCTACGTCAACGGGGTTCGGCAGCAGGGAGCCGGCGCCCCCCTGGCGAGGATGCCGGCCGTGGATCGTCCGTTCCTGATAGGGACCAAACACTCTGAGGTCGGCGATGTTCAACATTCCGTGTTTTCCAATAGCTGGTTCCACGGCGAAATCGACGAGGTTCGCCTCTCGCGGACAGCGCGCTACTCGGAGGACTTCACTCCGCAGGCCAGGTGGGAACCAGACGACGCGACGATCGCTTTGTACCACTTCGATGAAGGCGAGGGAGACACGCTCCACGATGCCAGCGGAAACGGCCACTACGCAAAGATTGTCGGCGCGTCGTGGGTCGTCGCGGCAACGATGAACGAGGCCGGCGAATTCGCGGAGCGGTTCGAGCGGTTCGCGGCCGAAGTCCGCCGACCGCAGCCGCCCTGCTCCGGTCCCGCGTTGCATTTTTCAGAGCGGGCGGCCGTCGTGCTGCCGCCATTACAATTCGATTTCACTCAGCCCTTCACGATCGAGGCGTGGGTCCAGCCGGAGTCGGAATTCGCCTGGAGCGATTGGAGACGCGTGATCGCCCACGTGGGGCCGTTGTCCCTGAACATTCAGCGGTTTCACGACGTCTTTGCCTTCCAGGTGTGGGACAGCGGTTCTGGTTTGAACGTGACCTCTCACTGGCCGGACACGGCGCTGTACGACCGCCGCACACACGTCGCCGCGCAATGGGACGGTGCCGAACTGGGGCTGTTCCTCAACGGTCGCCGCTCACCCGCCTTGCCGAAACGCCGCAACCTCGCCGCGGCCGCCACCAACGAGTTGCTGATCGGGGCGCTGAGCAACGCCTCGGCCGAACAACTCGTGCTGGGTCGGCGAGCGAACGGCAAATCCGTCTTCGGCGGAAGAATCGATCGCTTTCGCCTCTCGCGAGGGACGCGATATTCCGGCGACTTTGAACCCGACGATTTCGGAGCCGATCGAGCGACCGTCGTGCTGTACGATTTTCACGAAGGTCGAGGAAACGTCCTGCACGATGTCTCCGGCAATCGACACCACGGCGAAATCGTCGGTGCTCAATGGGTCTATCCGGCGGACAGTGCCAACCTCCAGAGCCGGTCGGCCGCATCGACTCCCGGCGAACGGGCGGACTGAAGGGTCATTCGTCGTTCCGCAGGGACTGCAGCCGCTCTTCGAGTTGTCGCCGGAATCCGCCGAGGAATCGGCGGACCGTGCGTTCCGATCGATGGACGCTCTGGGCGACTGCAGGGATCGTCGCTCCCTGTAAGCGAAGTTCCAGCATCTCGCGCTGCCGCGGATCGAGCCGGCTCATCAGGAGTTCCAACTCATCGGAGAGGGCGACGGCTTCCTCGACCGTCGGTTCCTCAGGGAACGTGTCTGCCTCGAAGCGGGAGCTTGTCCCCAGCGGGAGATCCTGCCGGAAGTCCCTTTTCTCCTGGCGGAAATGCTCCGCCTTCTTGAGCAGCTTGTGCCTCGTGATCGCTGCCAGCAGGCTCCACAACTCGCCGGAGCGCTCAATTGTGTATTCCCCGCTGCGTGCCCGCGTGAAGAACGACCGAAAGGCGGATTGGACGATGTCCTCGGCATCCACCTTCTGTTGCAGCTTTTCGGAGAGCCGTGAGCGGGCCAGGGCCACCAACCGGCTGAGGTACCGCTCGAAAACTTCGCGAGCGGCCTGTTCCTCGCCTTTCTGGACCCGTTTGAAGATAGATCGGCTATCGCCCTCAGACATGATCATCATCGAGTGGGCCGGTGAACACTTACCGTAGCAGGCTTCGCGAAAGATTGACAGGCGCCGTTCGTCTCGTCGGCTCCATTCAGCGACGTACACGCGCGGTTCGAGGAAAGGAGAAGCCACGGCACGGGAATCGCAGCGGAATTCGCGAAAATCCTCTTTCCACCCGGCCCATGCGGAGATAAGATTCTACACCCGCGGCCGCGCGGTCAGGTTGGGTGAGGACGTGCGGCTCGCGACCGGGTCGTACCCCCTGCCGCAGCCTTCGACCTGCCCACTGGAGAGACGCGTCCCCATGATTGCCTGATTGCTTTTCCCAGCCGTTTCCGCCGCTGTGTGATGGATTCGGCTCCCGACGGGACGTGTCTCCCTATTCCGCGCTGCCCCCGAACGACGCCTGCTCTCCGCGGCGTCAGACCGCCCGGCCGGTCCTCGGTTCCTCGTCGAGACCGCTTCGAGAGCCGACCTTCCGACCGGCAGCAGACAAGCGCCCACGTTGATCGTCCTTCCGCCGTATTGAAAGTGCCCCGCCAGCCTTCCACTTCGACCGCATCGAGCCCGTCATGAAGAACCCCGCCCGCCACCGCAACATCGGCATCTCCGCCCACATCGATTCCGGCAAGACCACGCTGACGGAGCGGATCCTGTTCTACGCCGGCCGCATTCACCGCGTGCGCGAAGTGCACGGCGGCGACGGCGGCGCGACCATGGACTTCATGGACCTGGAGCGCGAGCGCGGCATCACGATCACGTCGGCCGCCACGCACGTGACGTGGAAGGACCATACGATCAACGTCATCGATACGCCGGGGCACGTCGACTTCACGGTCGAGGTCGAGCGCAGCCTGCGCGTGCTCGACGGGGCCGTGCTGGTGCTGTGCGCCGTGGGCGGCGTGCAGAGCCAGTCGCTGACCGTCGACCGGCAGATGAAGCGCTACCGGGTTCCCCGCGTGGCGTTCGTCAATAAGATGGACCGCACCGGCGCCAATCCGCAGGGCGTCGTCGCGCAGATCGGCGAGAAGCTCGGCACGACGCCGCTGCCCTTGCAGTTGCCCATGGGCCGCGAAGCGAACTTCGAGGGCGTGATCGACCTCGTTCGCAACGAAGCCGTGTACTTCGAGGGCGCGCAGGGTGAGGACGTCCGGCGGGATGCGATTCCCGCGAAATATGCCGACGCGGCCGCCGCGGCCCGCAACGACATGCTGGAGACGCTTTCGCTGTACAGCGATGAGCTGATGATGGCCCTGCTCGAAGAACGCGAGATCGATGAGCAGGAGATCCGCGAGGTCGTCCGCGACGCCACGCTGTCGCGCGAGATTACGCCGGTGCTGTTCGGCACGGCCTTCAAGAACAAGGGCGTGCAGGAACTGCTCGATGCCGTCGTGAACTACCTGCCGGCGCCCATCGATCGCGAAATGACGGCCCTGGATCTCAAGAAGCAGCGGCAGACGGCGAGCAGCGATGCGAACGGCGACGGCGCGCCGCGGGGGCCGGAGCGGATCACGCTGTCGAACTCGCCCGGCGATCCGCTGGTGTCGATGGCCTTCAAGACAGTCGTCGAACAATTCGGGCAGCTCACCTATTTTCGCGTCTACCAGGGGCGGATCGAAAAGGGCGGACAATACGTCAACACCCGCACGGGGCGCACGGTGCGCTTCGGACGGCTGGTGCGGATGCACGCCAACGAGCGCGAAGATCTCGACAAGGCCGACGCCGGCGACATCGTGGCCGTCGTGGGCGTCGACTGCGCCTCGGGCGACACGTTTTGCGGGAACGGCATCGAGTGCTCGCTGGAGAGCATCTTCGTGCCGGAGCCGGTCATCCGCCGCTCGATCGAGCCGTTGAAGCGCGACGGGGCCGACAAGCTGGGCAAGGCGCTGGAGCGCTTCCGCCGCGAGGATCCCACCTTCCGCGTCAACACCGACCAGGAAACCGGCCAGACGCTGATCGCCGGCATGGGGCAGCTCCATCTCGACATCTACGTCGAGCGGATCCGCCGCGAGTACGGCGTCGATTGCCTGGTAGGCGATCCGCGCGTGGCTTATCGCGAGCGGCCGACGAAAGAGGTGGCGTTCAACCACCGGCACAGGAAGCAGACCGGCGGCTCGGGGCAGTACGCGCACGTCGTGGGGCGGCTGGTGCCGCTGCCGGACGACGCGGAACTCTCGTTCGAGTTCGTCAACGAGGTCACGCAGGGCCGCATTCCCAAGGAATACATCCCGGCGACCGAGCACGGCTTCAAGCAGGCGGTCGAGAAAGGCCCCTTGTGCGAATGCGAGGTGGTGGGCGTGCAGGTCGTGCTCGAGGACGGCACGTATCACGACGTCGACTCGTCGGAGATGGCCTTCCGCACCTGCGCCTTCCACTGTCTGCGCGACGCGCTCAAGCAGGCGAAGATGGCGCTGCAGGAGCCGATCATGAAGCTGGAGGTCGAAGTCCCCGAGGAGTACCAGGGACCGGTGGCCGGTCACCTGGCGAGCAAGCGCGGCATGATCACTTCCACCGAAGCGCGGCTGGGCACGAGCGTGATTCTGGCCGAGGTGCCGCTGGCGACGATGTTCGACTACGCCAACGAGCTGCGCTCGATGACGCAGGGCAAGGGCACGTTCAGCATGGAGTTCGCCCGCTACGGGCAGGTGCCCTCGTCGCTGCAGGAAGAAGTCATCGTCCGCCGCCGCGCCGAGCGCGAAGGGCGATTGGCGGCGGTGTAGCGTTCGGGCGATCACCCAACGCAGCTTTGACCGTAGAACGGCTCTCAGAAGCCCGTTCGCGTGCGGTTGTTGCGTTTGGTTCTCGGCTGTGCCGACGTGCCGCTTCCGGTGGTGACGCCGGAGTATTGCCGAAGTTATGCTGGAGGCAAGCGCGTCTCGAACCGGAGATTGCACCATGCCTTCACCCTTTCCCGGAATGGATCCCTACATCGAGAGCCAGGTTTGGGAGGATTTCCACTCCAGATTCGTGCCTGAGCTTGCGACCGCTCTGGTTCCCCAATTGCGTCCCCGCTATGAGTCGCGGGTCGAACGCCGCGTCTACGTCGCACGCACCACCGGCGAACCAGGGTCGATCATCATTCCGGACGTCGCAGTCCTCATGCGGCACGGGACGCATCCACCTTCCCGAGACATCGACTCGAGTGGCGGCCCGGCCGTCGCCGTCGAGACGGAAGCGGAGGTCGCCGTGCGGCCGGTCGTCTGTCAATTGCCGCGGCTGCGCGAGCGCCGGGAGACGTTTCTCACCATCCGCCACTGCGGGACACTCGAAGTCGTCACGGTGATCGAGCTGCTCTCGCCCGACAATAAGCAGCCGGGTCACAAAGGCCGCAGGAAATACCTGCGGAAGCGCAATGCCGTACTCGACAGCCCCGTCAGTCTGGTCGAGCTGGACCTCCTGCGCGGCGGAGCGCGACTGCCAATGGATGACCCGCTGCCCGTCGGAGACTACTATGCCATCGTCAGCCGGGGGTTGAAATTCGAGGCCGACGTCTATGCATGGAGCCTGCGGCAGCGGCTGCCACCGATCCCGATTCCGTTGGCCGACGACGATCCGGACGTGCTGCTCGATCTGCAAGCGGTGTTCACCACGTTCTATGACCGCGCGGGATACGATTACATGCTCGACTACGTCTCGCCGGTGCACCCGCCGCTGTCGGCCGACGATGCGGAGTGGGCCGCGGAGCTGCTGAAGGGACGTGGCTCAGGACCACCTGCAGCGAAAGGCGGCCGAGGGACGTGAGGCGTCGATGGTAATCTGAGCCGCGATCAACTCAGCTCATACTGAAGCTCGTGTTCCGTACCGTCCTCAGTCCGAAGGATCAGCGTTGCACCCTTCTCCAATTCTTCGGCTTGCGCATCAGTCAGGATGACTCTCATAGATTCTTTCACACCCTCGACGATCGCAGTGATGATGAGGACGATCTCGCGAGCCCGCTCCACCACCACAGAAACCAGCTTCTCGATGGCCTTCCACGCCACTCTGATAATGACTCGCCCGGCAGAGGCGAGCGTCCCACAGCCAGGAAGGCTGCCCGCCAGTACCGCAGCGCCGCCGATGCGCAGCGCTTCACGCCGGCTGATGTGATTGTCAACCATTTCAACACCAGAGGAGAGAAAAGGAGCATGCGGAAGTGGTTGTTCCCTGGCGGAAGGATATCTATGCGCGCACGGTAATTCAATGACCGCGACCTGGATCTCAACGTGGAGATGGATCGGCCCAGTCGGACATTGCTGTGGGCGCAGGGGATGGTAACGTAGACGAGATCCAACTGGCACCATCGGATGTTGGGTTGTGCTCGGCACCCGGCGGCGTGCACAATGGCGGCCGTCATCCGAGCAAGCGGGACGCTTGCTCTACGGGGTTGATCGGGAGTGCCGCATGTCTGCTGAGACTTCCGCTTCGTCGGCGAGTGCGTCGGGCGGCTTTGTGCCTCTGCCTGGGCGGCGGGATGTGCTGCGCGTTGGGTCGCTGACGCTTGCCGCGGCCTTGTGGCCGGGTTCGAACGGGCGGGCCGCGAACGCGGCGACGGCGAAGGCGAAGTCCGTCATCTACCTGTGGATGGGCGGCGGCGTCACGCACATTGACTCGTTCGATCCCAAGCCCGAGGCGCCGGAGGAGATTCGCGGCACGCTGACGGCGATTGACACTCGGCTGCCGGGCGTGCAGTTCTGCGAGACGATGCCGCACTTGGCTCACATCGCCGACCGACTGGCGGTCGTCCGCAGCTTCAGCCACGACAGCAATGATCACCTGCTGAGCCAGGTCTACACGCTCTCCGGGCGGAAAGTCACGCAGGCGCAGTTGTTTACCGAGCCGAACATCGGTGCGGTCGTCTCGCACGTGTCGGGTCCGCGGAACGGGCTGCCGGGGTACATTGCCGTCCCCGGCATCACGCGGCCGGGGCCGCCGCCGCACAATCTGTTCGTGGGCGGATGGCTGGGCAACCAGTACGGGCCGTTCGCGGTCGGCGGGCAGCCCGAGCAGCCGGATTTCACGCAGGGGCCGATGCTGCCCGATCCCGCGTCGCAGGTGGACGAAGATCTCAACCCGCGGGAATTGCGCTTCCCCCACGGCTTGTCGATCGGACGCCTGCGGCGGCGGCAGAGTCTGCGGGAGTCGCTCGAACGCGGTGTGCTCGACGCCGAACGCAGCGGCGTCCTGGCTGGTCTGGAAGGCCAGTACGACGGCGCCTTGCACCTGCTCACGTCGCCGGCCGTGCGGGCCGCGTTCGATGTTTCGCAGGAGAGCGACGGCACGCGGGACGAGTACGGCCGCACGAAGATCGGCGGCCGGTGTCTGCTTGCCCGGCGGCTGGTCGAGGCTGGAGCGCGGTTCGTGATGGTCGATTACGGCTACGACCCCGATTACGGCAACCTCTGGGACCAGCACAACGCGCCGAGCCAGAACTTTCCGCACGTCTCGAAGATGTGCCTGCGGGGCTATCACCTGCCGGGGATCGACCAGGCGTTCGCGGCCCTCATCGGCGATCTGGAACGGCGGGGGCTGCTGGAGTCGACGCTGGTGGTGTTCCTCACGGAGTTCGGCCGCACGCCGAAGATCAACTCGAACGGCGGCCGCGATCACTGGGGAGCTTGCGGATCGCTGTTCTTCACCGGCGGTGGCGTGCGGGCGGGGCAGGTGATTGGCGCGAGCGACGCCCAGGCGGCGTATCCCGTGACGCGCAGCTACACGCCGGCCGACGTGGCGGCGAGCATCTACCACGCGATCGGCATCGAGGCCGACGGGCGGTTGTACGACCGCCAGAACCGCCCGCACCCGGTGCTCGACCACGGCCGGGTGATCGACGGGCTGTTCGCGTAGAGCAAGCAGCCTGCTTGCTCGCTGGCGCAGCGACTTAGAAGTTCTGTCGACCCACCGCACAAGCTGGCAGCTTGTGCTACAGCCGCTTCACAGTCGCTCCAGTGCGCGGTCGATCCGCCGCAGGCAACGCTCGCGGCCGAGCAGTTCCAGCGTTTCGAACATGCCGGGGCCGGAGGGCTTGCCGGTGACGGCGATGCGCATCGCGTGGATCACGTCGCCCAGGCCGATGCCCTCGGCGTCCACGAAGGCTTTGAGTTCGGCTTCCAGGCCGGCCGCGTCGAACGGTTCTACCGTGGCCAGCCGCTCATGGAACTTTCGCAGCAAGGCGGCCGCCGCCGGGGGCTTTCGCAGCCGTTTGTCGAAGGCTTTCTCGTCATACGGCAGCTCGTCATCGGCCAGGAAGAACTCATCGAAACTGAGGATGTCGCTGAAGATCCGCAGCCGGTCACCGAGCACTGCGATCACGCGGGCGAGGTATTCCGAACACCCCACGGGTTGCAACCCGTGGACTTGGGCCAGCCCGGCACGTTCGAGGAACGGCAGGCAGCCTGCGACTTTGTCTTCCAGCGGCCGCTGCCCCATCCAGTGGAGCTGATAGCTGTCGAGCTTGTCGGGATCGAGACCGGCCGGGCTTTTGATCACGCGATCCAGCGTGAAGTGCTTCACGCAGGTTTCAAGTGACAGAATCTCGGTCTTGTCGTCCAGCGACCAGCCCAGCCGCGCGAGGGCGTTGAGCACGGCCTCGGGCAAGTAGCCGATTTTTTCATAGTATTCAACCATCACCGGGTTGAGCGTGGCCGAGTTGCCCAGACCGATCCGCGGAAACACGCGGTCGGCTGCTTCGAACAGGCCCTTGAACTGCGGGTTCCTGCGGTACTTGTCCAGCTCCGTTTCCCGCTTGCTGAGCTTCTTTTTGCCCCCGGGCGCCGCCACGAAGGGGATGTGTGCGAATACCGGCAATGCGCTCCCCAGCGCCTCGAACAACAGCGCCTGCACCGGCACGTTCGCGAGGTGCTCCTCGGCCCGGATGACGTGCGTAATGTGCATCGTCACGTCGTCGACGACCGTGGCGAAGTTGTAGAGCGGCGTGCCGTCGCCGCGGACGATCACGGGATCGGCGATCAGGCCGCAGTCCCACTCGACGCGGCCGCGGACGACGTCGTCGATTGCCACCGTGCGCTCGCGCGGCACGAGAAACCGCACGACGTGCGGCCGCCCCTCCGCGAGGTGTGCTTCGATGTCAGAAGGCGACAAATCGAGCGAGCGGCGGATGTTGAGAAACGGCCGTTTCTCGCGTTCGGCGGCCTCGCGGTCGGCCTGCGTGACGGCGGGCGGATCGAAGTCGCGAAATGCCATGCCTTCGGCAAGCAGCCTGTCGAGCGCCTGCTGATAGAGCGGGCCGCGCTGCGACTGGAAGTACGGTTCGCAGGAGCCGCCTGCTTCCGGACCTTCGTCCCAGTCGAGTCCCAGCCAGCGGAAGGCGGCGAGAATGGGCGCGAGGGCTTCATCGATGTTCCGCTGCCGGTCGGTGTCGTCGATCCGCAGAATAAATGTGCCGCCGTTGTGCCGGGCCCACAGCCAGTTGAACAGTGCCGTGCGCATCCCGCCGATGTGCGTGTAGCCCGTCGGGCTGGGGGCGAAGCGGGTTCGCACGGGAATGGGCGGCGTATCCGGCACGAGTGCTGTCCAGATCCTTGAGTGGTTATTGCGTCGCGCGACCGCCGGTCTGGGCCTGCTCCAGGACGACGGGCAGCAAGTGGTCGACGAACACGCTGATGCCGCGGTCCGTCAAATGGCAGGGATCGCTGAAGTGCCGGCCATCATGCGGCAGCAGGGTCTCCTGGGCAACCAGCGTGACGTTTTCATACTGCGAGGCGAGCTCGCGCAGTTCCCGGTTATGCGCGGCCACCGCTTGCTCGACGGCTTCGGGATTGCCCCACGTTTCCGCCCGCAGCCGATGGCTGCCGGGGCCGTAATCGAGCCGCCCGGCGGCGAACGCTTCTTCGCTGTAGTCGTCGGGAATGTAGCAGGCAAATGTCATGAGCAGCACGGGGATGTCACGATCGCGGGCGTCGCGGACGATCTCCTCCATGTTTCGCCGGAAAGCCGGCGGCGTCTTGAGTTCGAGTCCGTACCGGCGAAGCTCTGCGTCCGGCTCGCCCAGCGCGATCCCGGCGGAGTCGGCGCGGTCCCCCAGCACGTCCAGCATGGTGAGACTGCCGGCCTGGAGCCGCCGCTCGAAACTCGCGTACCAGCCGCAGTGGGTGTAGTCGTCGCGGAACGTACCGGGCGGCGTGCAGTTCATGCGGGCGTCGTTGATGCCGTGGTAGATCACGATCAGATCGAAGGGCCGCGCGCCGATGCGGCGGAACTTCAGCAGGCTGTCGCGCGAGGTGTGGGCCGCTCGCGACAGGGCGAACACGCGGGAGCGGCCGCCGAGTTGTTCGTCGAGCCGGCGGCGGAATTCCGGCGTCACCTGCTCCAGCACCGACGCCCCGAGGAGCAGCACGTCAAACGTCTCGTCGGCCGCATCGATCTCGGCCGACGCCACGCCGGAAGCCGCCAACTCTGGATAGTAGTAGCTCCAGACGCGCTCGGCCGCGTCGCCGCCAATCACCGGCACGCCGTACCCTGCTGCCCAGAACAGCCGTTCCGCCAGCCCGACGCCCGCGGCCACGAGAATCAACAGCGCCGCGGCAAACAGCAGCCGACGGCGCCACGGCAACAGTCGGCGGACGGCGCGCGGCTCGCGTGCGTCGGCGGCAGGCGGTGCGGCGGTCGAGGGGGCCGCCTGGGGTGCGTCGGCGTTCACGGCTTCTCGACGTCGACGCGGGTTGCCGGAACGCGCACGTCGCGGAGGGCCTTCTCGACCCGCACCCGGACCGAGGGTTCCAGCGCTTCCAGTTCCTTCGACAGCACGTCGATTTGCAGCAAGTCTTCACCGGTCACGGGCTTGGTGCCGTCGAGGCCGCGGTCGATTTGGACGACGCGGTAGCCGCCGTCTTCCGGCCGGCTGAGCGTGACTCTCAACAAGCGCCGCCCATCTTCCACGCGCGGCGCAACCTGCACCCGGAACGCGTGGCCCCGCTCGCGGGCGTCGTCGAGCCGTTCGAGCGAGCGGCGGGCGTCCTCGCGGGCCTCGGCCGGGAACAGCCGATCGATACCATGCTGGACTTCGTCGGGCGAACCCTCGAGCTTCCACGTCGTCTTGTTGCCGCGATCCGTACCGCGCGAAAGCTCCACGCGGATCTCGCGGCCGTCGGCGGTGGCCACGCAGATGCTGCGCCGCTCGTCGGCGGCTGCACGCTTCTCCTTGCCGAGCAAACTCCCCCAGTCGACCGTCACCCACGGCGTCCGCACGCGGCCGTCCTCGACGGTGATGCGGCCCCGACCCCGGATGAGAACTTCCACGTGCTTGCGATTGCCGCGGTCGTCGCGTCCGCGGGCATCTTCTCGTCGCTCGTCCGTTGACGGCGGTTCGACCAGCGGAGGTGGACTGGCAGTGCCAGGCCGCGGGGCGGCGTTCGGCCGCTCGTCGTCTTCGACCGGCGGGGGCGGCGGGAAGTCGGCACGATTCGCGGCTGGAGGAGCTTTACCGTCGGGCCGCTCACCCTTCCCGTTCTCCGGCTCGCGCTGGCGATCCGGGCTAACGCGCACATCGATGACCGGCCCCGATTCCGTGATGTCAACATCCACGTCGACGCCGATCGTCCCCGCCTGCACGCACACCGTTCGCTCGCCGTCGTCGGCCGCAGCGTTACGCGTCAAGGCCGACAGCGTCCACACCGTCAGCCCGCCCCATGCGGCGATGGCGGGGAAAGCGACCAACCTCCTGGTCCTCGTCATCATGGCTGTTCATCCTTGCGGTCGAAGGGGTAGAAGACTTCGATGTCCAACTCGGGGAACTGAGCATCGACCTCGGCTCCGGATGCGGGATCGACGATGCGGACATTCTCCCGGATCCGCTCGCGAATCCGCAACTCCACGTCACCGGAGGGCGTGACGATGCGCTCGGTGCGGTCTCTTCCAGAACCCGCGACGTCGCCGGACTGTGAATTGACACTGAGCCCCCCGGGGCCGGAGACGAAGGCCAGCACCGCAAACGCAAGGGCGGCCCCCGCGATCGCAAGCCCAAGCGGACCGCCGGCGCGGCTGCGCACGGCCGATCTCGGCGCAACGTGCAGTTCCACCCGCCGCACGACTGGCGCGGCAGACGCTGCACCCGTCGCCGGCGCAGCACCCGCTCGGTCGGCGGGTGATAGCCTCAGCCCCGGCGGCATCTCGTGCGCGTAGAACTGCACGAGGAGGGCTTCGATTGCGGGGTCGGTCGCGTCGCTCCGGTCGCTGACGCTCCCGGCTCTCGAGGTGCTTTGATCGCTATGTTCACTCATGGCCCACTCCAATGTCTTCCAGCAGTTCCGCAAGACGGCGGCGGGCTCGCGACAGCCGCATGTCCACGGCCGCCGCCCGCACGTCGAGCGTCTCGGCAATGCGCTGCGACGGCCAGCCGAGGGCGTAACGCAGCACCAGCACTTCCCGATCTTCAGTTTTCAACCGGCCGAGGGCTTCCCGCACCTGGGCGAATAGTTCGGCCCGCTCCGCCGCCTCGCTCGGCTCGCCGCCGCCGCCGGCCGAGACGCCGTCGAGGAAATCGACGGACCGGGCGGCCACCTTCTGGCGGCGGGCCACGTCGCGGAGCCAGTTCCGCCCCACCCGCAGCAGCCACGCCCGCATATCGCGAATGGGCGTGCCGTTCTGCTCCTGCAGCCGGGCGAAGGCCTCCTGGAGCGCATCGTGAGCCCGGTCCGCGTTGTTGCAGTACGCGTAGAACAGCGCCCACAACTCGCGGCCCTGAGTGCGGTAGACGGCTTCGACTTCCGCCGACCAGCCGGTCGCGCGCTTGGCTGCCATCCAGGGGCCGTCGGCATTCGCTCTGATGACGTTTCTTTCGGATCCGCGTCCTCTACAATAGACGCTTCGTGCGGGGGTTTCTAACGAGTTTCAGGTCGAAGGTCGAAAGGGCCGAAGGTCGAAGGGGCCGGAAAGGCGAATCGATTGCCGTGTGACGACTGTTCAACCGCTCGTGCAGGGAGTTGCGCGTGATGACCGTCTCTCGTGAGACAGGACCGCTGTTCCTGGGCATCGACCTGGGAGGGACGAACGTCCGCGCTGGCGTTGTCGACGATTCCGGCTCGCCGCTCTCCCGCGTCGAGCAGCGAACGCACGCCAGCCGCGGTCCTGAGAGCGGCATCGAACGCATCATCGCCACCGCACGGGCAGCGGTCGCGGCCGCGAACCTCGACATGGAGCACATCGCGGCCGTCGGCCTGGCGACCCCCGGCACCATGGACATTCCGGGCGGGATGCTCCTGCATCCGCACAACCTGCCGGGCTGGGACAATGTGCCTATCCGCGACATCGTGGCCGAGAATCTCGGCCGCCGCACCGTCCTGCAGAATGACGCCAACGCGGCCGCCTACGGCGAGTACTGGGCGGGCGGCGGCCGCGACGTTCACAGTCTGGCGTTCTGGACGCTCGGCACCGGCATCGGCTCCGGGCTGATCGTCGCCGATATGATCATCACCGGGGAGCATTCGCACGGCTCGGAGTGCGGCCACATCATTATTGAAATGGACAACGGCCGGCCGTGCGCCACGGGCCAAAACGGAACGCTGGAAGCCTACTCCAGCGCGACGGCGCTCGTGTTGCGCTGCTGGGAAGCACTCGAAGCGGGACGGCAGACGGTGCTGCGCGAGTGGCTGGCCGGCGACGAGGAACTGACGCCCCTGATGATCGCCAGTGCGGCGGAGTCCGGTGACGAGCTGGCCGATGAGTTGATCATGGAGACGGCGCGTTGCCTCGGCGTGGGGACGGTGAGCCTGATGCACACGATCGATCCCGCAATGGTGTTGATCGGGGGCGCCATGACGTTCGGCCGTCACGGTACGAAGCTGGGCCGGCGGTTTCTGGAGCGGGTTCGGCAGGAAGTGCGGGTCCGTGCCTTTCCGGTGCCGGCTGCCCGCACGCTCATCGACTACGCCACGCTGGGCGGAGATGCCGGGTTCATCGGCGCCGCGGGCTGCGCCCGCCGCGAGTTGCGGCTGGAGAGTCTGCGGGCATAGGCGCACAAAACCGACCTTGGCATTGCGGCGGAATAGTGCCGTTCCGCGGATTTCGTGGTACACTGGTGGCTCGAAGGGTGCGGGGGCAGCCGATTTAGCGCTCCCGGCTGCCCGCCGAGTTCGACTTCCTCGGCCCTGCCGTTGTGGAGGCGATGAAGACTATGCAAGCTCAGGGCGGTGATGCGGGACAGCGCTCCTCTGGCGAGTCGCGGCTAAATGGCTTGGGCGCGGCGTTGAGCGGCGGATTGTCGCGACGCGAGCTGCTGCGGCGGACCGGCTGCGGCTTCGGAATGCTGGCGCTGGCCGGCTTGTGTGCAGATGAAGCGGAGGCCGCGGCCGTCAATCCGCTCGCACCCAAGGCGCCGCACCATCCGCCGCGGGCCAGCCGCGTGATCTTCATCTTCATGCAGGGCGGCCCAAGCCACGTTGATACCTACGATTACAAACCGCGGCTGGCGCAGGACGACGGCAGGAACGTCGACTTCCGCAACGCCCGCGCGATGAAGGTGCAGCCCGAGCGGGTGTTCAAATCGCCCTGGAAGTTCGCGCGCCACGGCGAGTGCGGGCAGTGGGTCTCGGAACTGTTCCCGCACATGGCCCGCTACGTCGACGACTACTGCGTGATCCGCAGCATGCACACCACCGGCGTTGCACACGGGCCGGCGACGCTGTTCATGCACACGGGCGCGACGAACCTCATCCGGCCTTCGGTGGGTTCGTGGGTGTCGTACGGACTGGGGACGGAGAACCGCAACCTGCCGGCGTTCGTCACCGTCAACCCACCTTCGACCAAGGGCGGGCCGCGCAACTACTCGAACGCATTTCTGCCGACGGTCCATCAGGGAACCGCCATCGGTCGCGCCGGCGTGCCGCTGCAGGAAGCCGGCATTCGTTACGTGCAGAACGACCAGTACACGCCGGTCGAGCGGCGGCGGCAGTTCGAATTCCTGCAAGCGCTCAACCGCGTGCAGGCCGACCGGCACGCCGCCGGCGACGAGTTGGAAGCCACAATCCAGTCGTACGAGCTGGCGTGGCGAATGCAGATGCACGCACCGGGTGTGCTGGACGTCGGCGGCGAAACGTCCGAGACGCAGGCGCTGTACGGGATCGGTGATAAGCCGACGGACCAGTTCGGCCGCCAGTGCCTGATGGCCCGCCGCCTGGCCGAAGCCGGCGTGCGGTACATCCAGATCAACTATGCCGATGCCTCGAACACGCCCATGTGGGACCAGCACTCGAACCTCAAGCAGCACGAAGTGCACTCGCTCGCGACCGACAAGCCGGTCGCGGGGCTTTTGGAGGATCTCAAGCGGCGAGGCCTCCTGGACGACACGCTGGTGTGGTGGGGCGGCGAGTTCGGCCGCACGCCCTTCGCCCAGGGCAAGGACGGCCGCGACCACAACCCCGACGGCTTCACCATCTGGCTGGCCGGCGGCGGCGTGAAGCGCGGCATCGCTTATGGCAACACCGACGAGTTCGGCCATCAGGCGGTCGAGAACAAGATCCACATGCACGACCTGCACGCCACGATCCTGCACCTGTTGGGCCTCGACCATCAGCGGCTGACCTACCGCTACGCCGGCCGCGACTTCCGCCTGACTGACGTCCACGGCCGCGTGGTCGACGGGTTGTTTGCCTGAAGCGGCGGCCGGAACCTTCTCCTGACGGCGGGCCGGCCGGTGGCACAAGAATACGACAAGTGCGCCAAATGGCTCATCCAGCACCACGGCGATTCGGTGCTGCGGCTGTTTGGCATTGAGCATGTCGAATCCTACCGCTCGCTGCACCCGGAGCAGATTGCGCTGCGGCGGATCCCCGACGGCTATCTCGAAGTTGTGCGCCGAGGACACGACCAGCGGCGATACTATCTGATTGAAGTGGCGACGCGGCCGGAAGATCGTGTGGAGTTGCAACTCTCCAGCGGTACTATGGCGTCGTACCTGGAGCACGGCGTCTTGCCGGAAGCCGTCTGCCTCGTGTTGCACCCGCACGGCCGCCAGTGGGTACCGGAATTCCTGGAACTACACAGTCCCGAAAGGTGGACACGCTGCCGGATCGATTGGAGAGTTCTGGAACTCTGGAAACTGCCGGCAGACGCACTGCTCGACACGGGCGACGTGGGAATCGTGCCGTGGGTTCCTCTCGCCGATGTGGGAGACAGCGGGATGGAAACGATCGAGCGGTGCTGTCGCCTAATTGATGAGAGGGCGCCGGAGCAAGAGCGGGAAAGCCTGCTGGTTGCTACGGCGATTCTGGCAGGTCTACGCTATGATAAGGACGAAATGTTCCGGTTCTTCGGAGACAGCAGAATGGTCATCGAATCACCGTGGTTGAAAGAGATCTTCGAACGGGAAACTCGGGAGCAGCGGCAGAAGGAGCGTCAGGAAGGCCGTCAGGAAGGCCGTCAGGAAGAACGTCAGCAATTGGTTGTACGACTGCTGAAGAAGCGGTTCCCCGACATGCCGGAGGCGACTGCCGAAGCGGTCCGCAGCATCCACGACGACGCCCGTCTCGACGAACTCTTTGATGTGGCGGCCGATTGCCCCGATCTGGAGTCGTTCCAACGCAAGCTCGCCTGATTCCCTAAGCCTCTTCAAGCGGAATTCATGCGCACGATTCAAGCTCTTGCCGTTGTCACCGCCGTCGCAGTCTCGCATACCGCTCATGCTCAGCGGATTGAGATTCCGCATCACCAGGACCGCCCGCCGGGGCCGGCGCTCTCGCCGGACGAGGCCATCGCGAAGATAACGGTGCCGGAGGGATTCCGCGTCGAGCTGGTTGCGGCCGAGCCGGACGTCGTGAACCCCATTGCGATGTGCTTCGACGAGCGCGGCCGGGTGTGGATTACTGAGAGCCTCGAATACCCGCGCTCGTCGCCCGGTCCCGGCCGCGATCGCGTCAAGGTGCTCGAAGACACCGACCGCGACGGCCGCGCCGATCGAGTCACCGTCTTCGCCGACGGACTCAATATTCCGTCCGGAATCGCGGTCGGCTACGGCGGCGTATGGGTGGCCAACGCTCCCGATATTCTCTTCCTGCAGGACACCGACGGCGACGGCAAGGCCGATACGCGCGAAGTCGTCGTCACCGGCTTCGGACGGCACGATACGCACGAACTGCCAAACTCGCTCACCTGGGGACCGGACGGCTGGCTGTACGGTCTCAATGGCGTGTTCAACCCCGCGCACGTGCGGTATCCCGAGGGTAACCCGAACTACGACCCGCAGCACCCCGGCTGGAAGTTCACCTGCGCGATGTTTCGCGTCCATCCGCGGACGCGCCGATTCGAGGTCTTCGCCGAGGGGACCAGCAATCCGTGGGGCATCGCCTTCGATTCCGAAGGCAGCGCGTTCGTTTCGGCGTGCGTCATCGATCACCTGTGGCACATCGTCGAGACCGGCTACTACCACCGGCAGGCCGGGGCCTATCCGCCTCACACCTGGAAGATCGAATCGATCGTCGATCATAAGCACCAGAAGGCGGCGTATTGCGGCCTGTGCTACTTCGACAGCGACGCCTATCCGCCGGAGTACCGCGGCCTCATGTACATGGGCAATATCCACGGCGGCTGCATCAACGTCGATCGCCTGCGGCGCGCCGGCTCGACGTACCGGGCGACGGCCGAGCCGGATTTTCTCACCGCGAACGACGCTTGGTTCATGCCGGTTTCGCAGAAGGTCGGCCCCGACGGCTGCCTCTACATTCTCGACTGGTACGACCGCTACCACTGCTACCAGGACGCCCGCCGCGATCCCGAGGGCATCGACCGCCTGAAAGGCCGGTTGTACCGCGTCCGCTACGAAGACTCGCCACGCGCGCCCAGGCTCGACCTGGCGAAAGAGACGGATGAGCAGCTCATCGCGCGGCTGGGCAGCCCCAACGTGTACTTCCGCGAGACTGCCCAGCGGTTGTTGGCTGAAAGAGCCAATCCGCTCGTGCTTCCTCGGCTGGACGAAATCATCTTCGATGTCCGGGGGCACGAGCAGCGGGCCAACCAGCAGCTTCCGCTCGCTCAGCGGATGCACGCCCTCTGGACTCGAACATCGATCGCACCGCCGGATGACGACTTCCTGCGCAATCTGGCACATGCGTATGACGAACCTGTCTACCGGGCCTGGTTCTACCGCGTCGCGGGCGACCTCTGGCCGGATCTGGATGGGGAGGCGTGGCAGAAGCGCGTCGATGCACTGCTCACGTGGGACACTCCGCGCGATCCGCGCGTCGCCCTGGAGCAGATCATCGCCGGCAGCAAGCGCGGCCGGGGGCCATACACGTGGCAGCTCTCGCTGTTTCCCGAGGATCCGTTGATCGCTCGGATCGTGTGGCGGCATCTGAAGACGATTCTGCAACAGAACCCCGAGCGGTGGCACCTGGCGCTCTATCGCAGCGTCGACGAAGAGGTGGACCTCACCGGCAGGCTTTCGCCGCTCCTCGCGCGGTCGTTGGCGGTGATGACCGAAACGTCCGGCGTCGACGGGAGCCGGATCGGCTACGTCCTCGATCTCATCCTCCAGTCGAGCGACGTTCCCGTTCCCGTGAAGCAGGAGTGCCTGTCCACAGTCGCCGAGAGCATCCGCAACGGCATGCTGCAGGACGAGCGTGTGCAGGCTTTTCGCAAAGCGCTCGAATCCGGCGACGCGCTGCGTTCGGTAAACCGCTGGCAGCCTGCCCTCCGCCACGAGGCGACGATGCTCCGCGTGCTGTGGGGAGAGAAGTCGCTGCGCGGCGAATTGGCGGACTTGTTCCTCAACGCAAAGCTCGACGACAAGACACGGCTGGACGCTCTGCGCACATCGATTGCCGTCCATGACGAATCGCTGCTGGCCGCCGTCGATGATGTCCTTTCCGAACCCGACGCCGAGTTTCGGGCAGAAGTCATCGCCATTCTGGGCAGGCATTCGGCACCCGGCGTCGCGGATCTGCTTCTGGAGCACTACGACGCCTTCGAGCCCGAGATGCGGCCGAAGGTCATCGAAACGCTGACGCAGCGCGCCGCATGGAGCAAGCGGCTGCTGTCGGCCATCGGCGAGAAGCAGGTGCCGGCCGACGCGCTCAACGCCAACCAGGTGCGGCGGTTGCTCGAACAGGACGATCCCGAACTCGCCGCCGCCGTCCGCCGACACTGGGGCACCGTTCGTACCGAACGCAATCCCGCCCGCGAGAGAATCGTCGCCGAGATGCGCGACTTCCTCAAGAAGAACGCCGGCGATCCGCACCAGGGCCTGGCCGTGTACAAGAAAGTCTGCGGCCAGTGCCACAAGATCTACGGCGAAGGGCAGGAAGTCGGGCCGGACATCACCACCAACGGCCGCGGCTCGTTCGAGCAACTGCTCTCGAACGTATTCGACCCCAACCTCGTCATCGGCGCCGCTTACCAGGCCCAGACGGTCGTCACCACGGAAGGCCGCGTGCTCAATGGCCTGGTGGTCGAAGACAACGACCAGCGGATCGTGCTGAAGATGCAGGGCGGCAAGCTGGAAACCATCCCGCGCGGCGACGTCGAGATCTCGAAGCAGAGCAAGCTCTCGATGATGCCGGAAGACCTGGAGAAGCAGCTCAAGCCCGAGGAAATCGCCGACCTGTTTGCCTTCCTCACGCTCACGCGACCGCCAAGCGACCCCGAAGCGCGCAAGCTGCCGCTGACTGAGGCGAAGCCGTGAAGGTTTGAAATCAGCCGCCGGGCGCTAGCCCGCGGTTCGCGCCGTCCCGAACCGGGCGCTAGCGCGTGCCGGCTGACCATGGGACTCAACATCGGCGGAGCACTAGCGCAATTGACGCGTCACGTGGCGTTGTGAGCGCGCTTGCGGCGGCCGTCGACGCTGGCTCCGCCTGCGCCCAGGGCGACGATCATCAACAGGCCGCCCATGATCGTCACGTTCTTCATGAAGTGCTGCATCTGATTCATCCGTTCTGCGCCGGAGAACGTCCAGAAGTCGTGAAAGACGAGCGCGGTCGGAATCAGAAACAGGAACAAAGCCAGCGCCCCCAGCCGTGCGCCGCAGCCGAAGAGAACCATCAGGCTGCCGAGCAACTCGACGCCCGCGGCGACCCCGAGCAGGATCGCCGGCAATGGCTCCGCGAGCTCCCGACCGAGGGATTGACCGAGCTGCGTCGTCAGCTCCCCGACGGTCGCCTGCCAGTTCATCAGCTTGTGGACCGCAGAGAAGATGAAGATCGGGCTGATCAGCAGACGCCCCAGTAAGGCAGTGGCGGATTGCATGGGTCAATCTCCTCGCGGAAGTCGGTCGGCACGGCAAATGGCGGCTGCACATCGCAGGTGGGAATCCGGCGCGTGCAACGCATGTGCCGCGCAGTGGACCGCCTGTCCCGAAGAATGCCGCGGGACCAAAGCCGCCGCACACGACCTGCGGCTGATCGCTCAGCGGCCAGTTTGCTCTGCAAGGACGCATCGGAACCGCTGCTCTATCGGTCGCCTGCTGGCCAACGCTGCCCGGGCACTTGCGGCGGCAGGGTGATCTTGGCCGAACGAGCGAGGTTCGGCTACAGTCCGCGGCCCGCTGTCTTTCTCAATCGGTAGCCGACACGGAGGTCGAGCGATGCGGACCATTCGCGGCAAAAGGGCGCTGATAACCGGGGCCGCCTCGGGAATCGGCCGTGCGATCGCCATGGCGCTGGCCCGCGAGGGAGCACACCTGTGGCTGCTGGACATCGACGAGCCGGGGCTGAACATCGCGGCGGAGGAACTCCGGCAGTTCGGCGTCGAAGTCGCAACGAGCCGCTGCGATCTGTCACGGCCGGACGACATCGGCCGTAACCTGTCCCGGCTGCGGGAGAGTTGGGGCGTCATCGACATTCTGGTGAACAACGCGGGCGTGGTGTACTACGGCCCGACGGAGCGCATGACGGCCGAGCAGTGGGACTGGCTGCTGGCGATCAACCTGCTGGCGCCCATCCAGATCACGCGCGAGCTGTTGCCGATCTTGAAAGAGCGTCGCGAGGCGCACGTGCTCAACGTGTGCAGCATTGCCGGCCTGGTCGCCGGTGGGCGGACGGCCGCTTATCACGTCAGCAAGTTCGGGCTGGTGGGGTTCAGCGAGGCGCTGCGGGCCGAGTACCGGCGCACCGGGCTGGGCGTCAGCGCGTTGTGTCCCGGGCCGGTGCTCACCAACCTGTATCGCTCCGGCGCGACGGGCCGTCCGGGCCGCTCGGTGCCCACACCGCCGCGCTGGCTGTGCGCTTCCGAAGAGACCGTGGCCCGAAGAGCGCTGTGGGCGATCCGCCGCAACCGCCGCCTGACACTGGTGACCCCGCTGGCACATGGGCTGTACTGGCTGAAACGCATCGCACCGTGGTTTCTCGACTGGATCAACCGGCTGGGCCGAAAGCGGCGGCCCGCGACAGGGCCGGAACCGCAGGATCGGGTCGCTCGACCCGTCGACGTCACAGAGCCGGAAGAAGAAGCCGAACGCCGTCCGCAAATCGGCCGGCACGCGTTAGCGTCCGGTTCTGCAATTTTGCAACCGGGGGCTAGCGCCCGCGGGCTGATGAAGTGAGGCGACGGCGGCGATGTCGGCGGATGGCCCAGGCGTAAATCAGCACGTTGATCACGACGACGCCGCCGCCGAGGGCGAACTGCATCGGTCGCGTCAATTCGCCCGGATACAGCAGCGGCAGGATGTACCGCTCGACGAAGCCGCCCTCATAGCCCGATTGGCCGCCGGCCCGCCGCAGCGCGTTCTCCAGCGGCGTCAGCGGGCAGATCCAGCCGGCAAACTCGATCGCGGCCCCCCACAGCGCAGCCGGCACGTGCAGCCACGCCACGCGCGGCCATTTCCAGGTCAAAAGGCCGCCGAGCACCACGAACACCA
>JAHWKJ010000356.1 GCA_019347905.1 Planctomycetota bacterium | reverse complement strand
TGTCGTCATTCGGGCTTCGTCATTCGTCATTGCGCCGCACCCCAGCCACTTGCTACAATCCCGGCCGTTGCCGGCGCTCCTCGGCGTCGGCGGGATCCTCCGTACGCCCTTACTCCGCTGGCCATTCTCCATGCTGAAGGAAACGCGCCTGGGTGCCATCCCCGGCATCGACGAAGGCGAACTCGAAGACTGGTTCGACTCGCTCGACGACGTTCTGGGCCGCTACGGTCCCGAACGCGTGCAGGAACTGCTGGTCGTCCTGCAGGAGCGGGCCTACCTGCGCGGCGTGACGATGCCGTTCACGGCTAATACGCCGTACATCAATACCATCCCGCTCGACAAGCAGCCGCGGTTCCCCGGCAATCTGGAGATCGAACGCTGGATCCGCTGCGTCGTCCGCTGGAACGCGATGGCGATGGTCGTGCGGGCCAATCGCGAAGACGAGGGCATCGGCGGGCACATCTCGACCTACGCCTCGGCCTGCACTCTGTACGAGATCGGCTTCAACCACTTCTTCCACGCCCGCACCGACGACCACACGGGCGACCTGGTGTACTTCCAGGGGCACGCTTCGCCGGGCATCTATGCGCGGGCGTATGTTGAGGGACGAATCTCGGACGAGAAGTTCGACAACTTCCGCCGCGAGATCCCTCGCGGCAGCGGCCTGTCGAGCTATCCGCACCCGTGGCTGATGCCGGACTTCTGGCAGTTCCCGACGGTCTCAATGGGCCTCGGGCCGATCACCGCCATCTACCAGGCCCGCTTCCTGCGGTACCTGCACGACCGCGGGCTGATGGACACGTCGAAATCGCACGTGTGGTGCTTCGTGGGCGACGGCGAAGTCGACGAGCCGGAAACGCTGGGCGCCCTCACGCTGGCCTCGCGCGAGCGGCTCGACAACCTGATCTTCGTCATCAACTGCAACCTGCAAAGGCTCGATGGCCCCGTCCGCGGCAACGGCAAGATCATCCAGGAGCTGGAGGCCGCCTTCCGCGGCGCCGGCTGGAACTGCCTCAAGGTCATCTGGGGCAGCGACTGGGATCCGCTGCTGGAAAACGACGTCAACGGCACGCTCGTCAAACGCATGGGCGAGATCGTCGACGGTCAATACCAGAAGTACACGGTGGAAAGCGGCCAGTACATCCGCGACCACTTCTTCGGCGTCTCGCCCGAACTGCGCGAGATGGTCGCGAACCTCAGCGACGAAAAACTGCAGAAGCTCCGCCGCGGCGGGCACGATCCGGAGAAGGTTTACGCCGCCTATAAGTCGGCGGTCGAGCACCACGGCTCGCCCACGGTCATTCTCGCCAAGACCATCAAAGGTTACGGATTGGGCGAAGCCGGCGAAGGCCGCAACGTGGCCCACAACGTGAAGAAGGCCAATGAAGAGGAGCTGCGGGCCTTCCGCACGCGATTCAACATCCCCATCTCCGACGAAGACGTGACTGCGCTGCCCTTCTATCGCATGCCGGAAGACAGCCCGGGCATGCAGTACCTGCGCAAGTGCCGCAAGAAACTGGGCGGGGCGTTTCCTGAGCGGCGGCCTTCCGATGAGCGCCTCGAGACGCCGCCGCTGGAGGCCTTCGATCGCTTCCTCAAGGGCAGTGGCGACAAGGAAGCGGCCACCACTATGGCCCTCACGCAGTTGCTCAGCGTGCTTCTGAAGGACAAGAACATCGGCCAGCGGATCGTGCCCATCATTCCCGACGAGGCCCGCACCTTCGGCATGGAAGGCCTGTTCCGCCAGTGCGGCATCTACGCCAGCAAGGGCCAGCTTTACGAGCCGGTCGACGCGCACCTCCTGATGTACTACCGCGAGGACAAGGACGGGCAGATTCTCGAAGAGGGCATCACCGAAGCGGGCGCGATGTCGTCGTTCATCGCCGCGGGCACGGCTTACGCCAACCTGGGCCTGCCGATGATCCCGTTCTACATCTATTACTCGATGTTCGGCTTCCAGCGGGTGGGCGACCTGATCTGGGCAGCGGCCGACTCGCGGGCCCGCGGTTTTCTGCTGGGAGGCACATCCGGCCGCACCACGCTCAACGGCGAAGGCCTGCAGCACCAGGACGGCCACAGCCAGTTGGCCGCGTCGTGGGTGCCGACGATCGTCGCCTACGATCCGGCTTACGCTTACGAGCTGGCGGTCATCGTTCAGGACGGCCTGCGCCGCATGTACCGCGACAACGAAGACGTGATGTACTACATCAGCGTCTACAACGAGACCTACGTGCAGCCGGAGCTGCCCCGCGGTGTCGAGGAAGGCATTCTCAAGGGGATGTACCGCCTTTCCAGCCGCGACGCCCGGGGCGACAGCAAGCGCCGGCCGCAACTCTTCGGCAGCGGCCCGATCCTGCAGCAGGTGCTGAAGGCGCAGGACATGCTGGACGAGAAGTACGGCATCGGCAGCGACGTGTGGAGCGTGACCAGCTACAGCGAGCTGGCCCGCGACGCCCGCGCCGCCTCCCGCTGGAACCGCCTGCACCCGGGCGAGACGCCGCGGGCAAGCTATCTGGAGCGCAAGCTGGAGGGGGCGGACGGCCCCTACGTCGCCTCCAGCGACAACGTGCGGCTGGTGGCCGATCAGATTCGCGAATGGATCCCCGGGCGGTACATCGCGCTGGGGACGGACGGCTTCGGCCGCAGCGAGACGCGGGAGAACCTCCGCCGGCACTTCGAGATCGACGCCGAGTTCGTCGTCTACTCGACGCTCTGCGCGCTGGCGGCCGACGGCGACTTCAACACCGCCCGCCTCCCGCAGGTCCGCGACGAGCTGGGCATCGACCCGGAGAAGCCCAACCCGGCGTACGCATAACGAAAGGCGGGATCATGAATCCGGAACTGTGGATCGTCATCGGCGTGGCGGTGGTCGTGGTGATCTTCCTGCTGTACGCGGTCGGGATCTACAACCGGCTCGTACAGCTTCGCAACCGCTGGAAGAACGCCTACAGCCAGATCGACGTGCAGCTCAAGCGGCGGTACGACCTGATCCCCAACCTGGTCGAGACAGCCAAAGGCTACATGAAGCACGAGCGCGAGACGCTCGAAGCGGTCATCCAGGCGCGCAACCAGGCGGTCGCCGCCGAAGAGCGTGCCGCGGGCGATCCCACCGACCGCGACGCCGTGCGGGGCGTCATCGGGGCGGAGCGGGTGCTGACCGGCGCCTTGGGCCGGTTATTCGCGCTGGTGGAGAACTACCCGGACCTCAAGGCCAACCAGAACATGCTGTCGCTGCAGGAAGAGCTGACCAGCACCGAGAACCGCGTCGCCTTCGCCCGGCAGGCCTACAACGACGCGGTGATGAACTACAACACGCGCCGCGAGTCGTTCCCCGACACGATTGTGGCCGGCATGACCGGCTTCGACGAGGCCGTGCTGTGGGAGCTCGAGTCGCCCGCCGAGCGCGAGGCCCCGCGGGTGTCGTTTACGTAACCCTCCATGGACTTCTTCCAGCACCAGGACGCCGCTCGCCGCAAGACCGGGCGGCTCGTCGCCTGCTTCGCGTTGGCGGTCGTGCTGATCGTCGCGGCCGTGTACTTTGCCGTGCTGCTCGTCTTCCGGGGGTTCAATGGAGAGCTGGAGCGAGTGCATGGTGGAGCGTGGTGGCTCTGGCAGCCGGAGCTGCTCATGGCATCGGGGGGCGGCGCGCTCGCGCTGATCGGTTCCGGCAGCGCCTACAAGACGATGATGCTCTCCTCGGGGGGCGAGGCCGTCGCCCGCACGCTGGGCGGCCGGCTCATTCAACGCAACACGACCGATGCCGACGAGCGGATGGTGCTGAATGTCGTCGATGAAATGGCCATCGCGTCGGGGGTCCCTTCGCCGCCCGTCTACCTGCTCGAAAACGAGTCCGGCATCAACGCCTTTGCGGCCGGCTTCTCCACGGACGACGCGGTGATCGGCGTCACGCGCGGGACCATCGAGCAGCTCTCCCGCGATGAACTGCAGGGCGTCATCGCCCACGAATTCAGCCACATCCTCAATGGCGACATGCGGCTGAACCTGCGGCTGATGGGCCTGTTGCACGGAATTCTGCTACTGGCGCTCGTCGGTTACTGGATTCTGCGCAGTGGGAGTTTCCGCTCCCGCCGGCGCTCGAAGGGCAATGGGGCCGGGGCCGTGCTGGCGATCGGGCTGGCGCTGTTGGTCATCGGCTACATCGGCGTGTTCTTCGCGAAGCTCATCAAGAGCGCGGTGTCGCGGCAGCGCGAGTTTCTCGCCGACGCCGCGGCCGTGCAGTTCACGCGCAATCCGGACGGCATCGGGGGGGCGCTCAAGAAGATCGGCGGGTGGTCGAGCGGATCGAAGATCAAGCATTCGCAGGCCGAGCAGGCGAGCCATCTGTTCTTCGGCAACGCCTTGAAGTCGTCGTTCTTCAACCTGTTCTCGACGCACCCGCCGCTCGACGAGCGCATCCGCCGGCTCGATCCCTCGTTCGCGAAGCAGGTCGAGGAGGGCGCCCGGCCGCCCGGCGTCGCGCGGGATATCGGTCCGGCGGCCGCCTTCGCTGGAGAGCATCTGCCGGCCGGGGCTGCATCCGCAGGTTCAGCGTGGGAAGCGCGGACCGCGTTCCAGCCGCAGGAAGCTATCCGCCGCGTCGGCCGGCCGACGCCGGGCGATGTGGCCCAGGCTGCACGGCTGCGTGCGCAATTGCCCGAGAAGCTCGTCGAGCTGGCCGACGAGACGTTCGGTGCGCGAATCGTCATCTTCGGACTGTTGCTGGAGCGAGACGCCGCACTCCGCGGGCGGCAGATCGAGCGTCTCGCCAAATCGGCCGAGCCTGCACTGCTGTCCGAGCTTGAGCGACACCAGCCGCTTTTCGACGGGCTGCCGCCGGAAGCCCGCCTGCCGCTGGTCGAGTTGGCTCTGCCGGCGCTGCGCGAACTGAGCCTGGAGCAATACAGGGCCTTTCGCGACAAGCTGCACGCGCTGATTCAGGCCGATGCGCGGGTCAACCTGTTCGAGTTCGTACTGTCGCGGATGGTGCTCTTGTATCTCGAGCCGCACTTCCGCAAGACGCCGCGACGACCGCGCACGCGGTATCTGTCGCTGCCGACGGTACAGCGGTTCGGCGGCGACCTGTTGTCGGCGGTGGCCCACGCCGGCCACCGCGACCGAGACCAGGCGGCGCGGGCGTTCGGGAAAGCCGCACCCGCACTGGGCGTCAAGGCGAACGAGCTGCGCTTACGCGCCGACAGCCTCAACGAAGACATCTTACAGGCGGCCGACCGGGCACTGCGCGAGTTGGCGACGACCTCGCCGAAGGTCCGCCAGCGTGTACTCTCGGCGTGTGCCTCATGTATCGAGGCCGACGGCGTCACGACCGTCGAAGAGGCCCAGTTGCTGCGGGTGATTGCCGAATCGCTGAACTGCCCGCTGCCCCCGGATGCGGAACGGGCGCCTGTGCATGAGCGTGCGGATTAAACAGCCGCGGGGACGGCCTTGCGTCGGGGTGGCACGGGTGGCTTGTCCACCCGTGCGCGAATGCTTCCCAGCGCCCGCACTGGTGGGCAAGCCACCAGTGCCACCCGACCACCCTCACGCACGGCTTCGGAGGGCCGTGCCACGCGAACGCGCCGCGACTTAAACAGCCGCGGGGACGGCCTTGCGGTCGTCCCCGCGGGTCGGCGTCGTCGGGCCGGGCCGGGATTGGGCGCAGTGGGTCCCCGGACTTGGCCGCAGCCCGTGGCCGGCCGCCGCGACCGGGCCGGGCGACTCACTGGCGTGAGTCGAACCCGGCACGGCCTGGCGGCACTGACTTCGACTAGTGCGAGATCAGCTTCTTGAGGAAGCAGTCCTTCTTCTCGTTGCAGCAGCAGTCGGGCCCGCAGCCGCAGCCGTTCTCGCAGCAGGAGACCGGCACCTGCCGGCAGACCGTCCGCGGCACGCAGCGGTAGGCTTTGTACTCGCACTGCCGCGGCACGCACTTCCGCACGGTCTTGTACGTCGTGCACTCGACCTTTTTGCAGACCGTGTAAGGCACCTTGCGGGTGCAGGTCTGGCAGACGTACTCGCAGGTCGTGTAGGGGACGCGTTTGGTGCGGCATTCCTTCACGTAGCTGCAGGTCGTGTAGGGCACCTTCTTGCAGACGCACTCTTCCGTCCACTCGCAGACCGTGTAGGGAATCCGCTTCGTGCAGGTCTCGTAGGTGTACGTGCAGGTCGTGACGGGCACCTTCTTCGTGATGCACTCTTTGACCATGCGGCAGGTCGTGTAGCAGACGCGCTTGGTCGTCGTCACCGGCACCTTGCGGCAGACGGTGTACGGGACCTTGCAGTGCTTCACTTCCTGCTCGTAGCGGGTGCAGCAGACCTTGCGCTTCTCGGTGCGGGGGCACCAGATCTTCTTGCAGCAGATCGTTGGCGGGCACTGCTCTTTCACCATGCGGCAGGGTCCGGGGCGGTAGACGCAGCAGCACGTGCAGGGATCCCACTCCCAGCAGCCGGGCTCGCAGACGCACTTCTCGACGACGGGGCCGGGAATCTCTTCCTGCACCGTCCGCCACTCGCCGCACTCGACTTCGATCCACTTCTCCTCGGTGATCGGCCGGCAGACGGTGTAGCACACGTCGCGGTAGCAGGTTTCGCTCTCGGTCTTCCACGTGGTGCAGCAGACGTCGCGGTAGCACTGCTCGTAGACCGGGCGACAGACTTCCTGCACGCACTCCCGCCACTCGGTGTGATAACAGGGTTTGCACACCTGGTAGCAGACGTCGCGGTAGCAGGTCTTGTAGCACGGCTTGCGGACGACGCACTGCACCTCTTTGTAGCAGGTCTGATAGACCGGCCGGCAGACTTCGTACGTCACATCGCGGTAGCAGGT
>JAHWKJ010000355.1 GCA_019347905.1 Planctomycetota bacterium | reverse complement strand
TCCATTCACTGAACTTCTGGAGCGAACTCAGCGAGGCAAAGACAAACAGCGTCTGACAAAGCTGATGGGCGAGAGCCAGGGCTACTTCGTAGTGGTCGGGGAGAATCCAGATGATATCGGGGTGCTTGTGCGACTGCGAGATGGTGGAGCCGAAATCGTCGCGCTGGGCGGTTGACGGCCATCTGTGATTGTTCGTGTCAGCCCGGGCAGCGAAGGCCGCTTCGTCAATCCTTAGGACGAAGTCGTTGCAAGCACACAGGCGCAGCGGACGCAGAATTAGAGCTTGACGGCCGCAATGCACACAGCGTCGCGGGCATGGTATTTGCGATTGGGCCTGCTTCTGGAGACTCCGATTGCGAACCTTCGTTATCTCCGTTGCTTTCTGTTCAATTTGCTTGCAGCCAAGCGTAGCGAGCCCTCGCCGGATTCTCCGAGCCTCTGTGTAACAAGCCTGCGGCTGAAGGCTGACCCATGTTGTTCATCATTTTCGGCATCAGCGACAAGGTGAAGGCGAAGCCGGCCGGCACGTCGCATTGCCCGGCCTGCCAGGCCGAGCGGCCGTTTGTGGAGCTCCGCCGCTCGCGGTGGTTCACGCTGTTCTTCATCCCGTTGATCCCCCTGGGCGGCGGCAGTCTCGGCCGCGTGCAGTGCCCCCATTGCGGCAGCGAATTCGATGCAGGGGCGATCGCGTGATGGAGTGACAGCCGCTGCTTCAGGTTGGGAGATACCCGCACGACATTCCGGATCCAAGATGAGAGGCATTCCAATGGCACCCATCGCTCCGCCTGCCGTCCTGAATGTGTTCACCGCACTGCTCTTGTGCGGGGGCGTCTGCCTGGGCTTTGAGAATGTGCAGTCGGCGCAGTCTGCCGACGCCTCGCCCGCGGCTTCAGGGACGACGATCGAGGTCGTGCCGACAGAGTTGTTTCGCGGCGAGATGGCGCGGCTCAAGCCGCATCTCGGTGTCGTCGCCGATGGGGCATTCCACCTCGAACCAGGGCCGGGGAAGGTGCACCCGGTCGACGGCTGGCTCACATATTACGAGCAAGGCCGGTACCAGCACGTCCTGTATAGCGGCGGAGTGGATCCCGAAGACTTCAGGGGCGAGGGGCGTGCGGAATTCACGCTTTCGATCAAGAACTTTGGCCAGACGCATGCAGACCGCTACGACCGAGACGCCACGTACATCTGCACCGTCGCGGGGCGGAACGCAGCCGGAGAACACGTCTTTGCCTGGAGCGGGCGGCAGCAGGTCACCCAGCCTGGGATCCGCATTCGACGCGAGCAGGTGCAGGTTCAGAAGACCGTCCAGCTCTCGGGCATCAATGAGCCCCTCGCCGTGTGGGCCTACGTTTCCGAGGCCGTGGACGAACTCGAAGATGTCACGAAGAAACTGGGAGGGGAGCCGCTCGAACGGGCGGAAGCCGCTGACTGGGCCCTTGTGTTCTTCGTCCAGATCGAGGACCGGCCGACCGCGAGCGAAAGTGAAACCGCTTCGGGCACGACAACAGGAGGCAAGCAATGAGACGACTGATGATGGCCAACCTCACCATCCTGCTGCTGAGCACAGCAGTCTTCGCAGCCGACGACGCCGACAAGCCGGCGAAGCCCCAGGGCAAAACGTACGAAATCGACATCTCGGACCGCCGCGTCAAGGTGGGTGACCGCTTTCTGCTCGCAGGGAAAAGCACGAAGACGGAAACCGAGCCGCAAGGCAGCGTCCGTACTCACATCGAACTGAAGGCTGAATACGAAGTCCTCGACGTCAACGACGATGGCGAGCCGGTGAAGGCGCGGGCCAACATCAGAAGCCTTCGCTTCACGCACGAGCCCGCGGACGACGACGAGTCGAAAGAAACCGCCGCCGACCCAAGTCAGCCGCTGAAGAAGGGAGACGTGCTCATCGTCGAGGCGAAGGATGGCGAAGAGGTGCTTCTGCGCGAAAGCGGCGAGGGCGACATCCCGCAGCACCTGCAAGAGGCGATCCTCAATGTCATTCCGATTGAGGATGGCGATGACGACGGCCCATCTCTCATCGCTTCCTCCGAGAAGCCCCGCCGAATTGGTGAGACGTGGAAACTCGACAAGGAACAACTGCCAGATCCCTTCCGCAAGGCTAAGACGGTCGAGGGTTCGGTCGAGCTGGTCGGCAGGGAGAAGCTGTTCGGCAGCGAGTGCCTTGAGATCAAGCTCACGCTGAACGTGAACGGCTTTACCTTGGACGGGCCGCTCGGCAGCGGCTCGACCCACGGCCGCGTCACCTGGTGGCTGCCCGTCGAGGGCGATCGGCCTCCGCTGAAGAAGTCCTCGACCCACACCATCGAGTTCGAGGCACTCGGAATGACGAACAAGACGACCGAGACGGCCACGGTGACCTACAAGCCGCTCGAGGCCGAGTGAGAAGCTTCGCCGCGAGGTCGTCTGTTCGATCCGACGACGTCGCACGGCGATTTCAGCCGAAGTTCGATTACCGATTCCTTGAGGAGCACGATCCATGAAACGCTTCACCAATCCCACGTTCGTTCTGACGGCGTTCGCGTTGGCGCTGGGCATCGTCATCGGCTGCAACTACGGCACGCCGCCGGAGAACAGCGCCCGCGCCGAAGCCGGACCGCCCTCTCCGGAGGACTACGTGGAAGACATTCAGCGCGACGTCGAGCGCGTGCGGGCGACCGTGGAAGAGTTGTCCGGATTCGAGGAGTTCGCCGACGTGCCGCGGCCGGTGCTGATCGCGGCCACCTGCAAGGCGTACGACATGCCCCTGGAGACGTACCGCTTCATCACGGACGCTGACACCCGGATTCCATCTCGCCCGGCTGCTTCGCAGAGCGGGAACTCGCAGTAGCCAGGAGGTTCCCATGAATCGCATTCACAAGATCATCGTCGGCGGCCTGTTCGGCTGCTTCATCGGCGGAATCCTCGGCGCGGCCGCAGGGGCCGCCCTGACGGGCTCGTTTTCGATGCAGAGCCTGTTGATCGGCACCGTGGCCGGCCCGCTCTCCGTGCTGGTGATGGTGGCCGTGCAGGCGTCGAAGTCGGAGCAGCGGACGAAGTAATCCCATGCGCTCGGCGGCTCGTGCTTATCGCTGGAAAGAGCGTGCCGCCGCACAACTGCCACATTGCGGGAGGACGAACAATGCAGGACTTCGGTTGGTCGTTGCTCGGACTGGGTGGGCTGTTTCTGGCGTTTGCGGTCTACCATTATTTCCACGCCCGCGGAGACGCCAAGGCGGCCGAAGCCGGCGAGGCTGCGACCATGTTCAAAATCTTCTCCGTCAGCCACGGCCTGCGCGGCATCGGCAGCCTGATCATGGGCCTCGTGCTGGTGGTCGGGGGCATCATCGTGCTCTCGTCGTAGGGATCGGCGTTCGTTCAGGGAGAACCGACGTGACAGATCGCCGGTGGCGCTGGCTCGTGTTCGGCGCGGCGACGATTTCGCTCGCGCTGTACGTGGCGAGCTTCTACCTGCCGGACTATTACATCGCCTGGGCGGTCTACAAAGGGCCGCCGGCGATCGACGCTATGTACTTCTTCCCGGAGATGGTCTCGTCGATTCCCAGGTCGTGGCACGAATACTGGAGCGGCTTCTTCTGGCAGGTCGTCGGCACGATGATCGGCTGGCAGGAGTCGAACCTGTGGAGCGTCCCGCTCGACTGGGCCGGCTGGGCCGGACACGGGGCGTTTCTGCTGTGCCTGGCCATGATCGCCGCCGGCTGGAGCCGGACGGCTGTGGCCTCGGCCGCCACGGGCCTCGTGTGCGCCGTCGCCCGCAACTGGACGGTCAGCCTCAACGCCGGATTCCTGGCCGGCTATTACCTGTGGATCGCCAGTCTCGCGTGCGCCGGATCGGCTGCCGTGCTGCAGACCCTTCTCCACAGGCGCCGCCGCCGGGCGGCTGCCGCCGGTGATGCGTCAAGCCCTCGGTGGTGCTCAGGCACGAGTGGAAGGACGTGAGAATCGCCGGCAAGCCGTGAGATGCGGTGCCAAACGGGCGACCGCCACCGCAAGGCACAAAGAAACCCGCAGGGGCGGTGGCGGACCGCCCCTGCGGGGTGGAAGGATGGCCTGCGGCTTGTTTCCGAGCGCGCTTTCGGCTCCTTAGTCGAAGCGGCTGTCGGGCTGGCCGCGCGTCTTGTGCAACTGGGCCAGTTGCTCTTCGGTCAGGTGCTTTTCGATCGCCTGCAGCTTGTCGGCCTCCAGCTTCACCATCTGCAAGTGCAGACCGTGCAACTGCCGCCATAACGTCTGCAGGTGACGCTTGTACTGCGCGCCCAGCTTCTCGGACTGCGCTTTCTGCTGCGGCGAGAGATCGGCCCGTTCCGTGTAACGATCGGGCGAGACGGCGGTGATGCCGATGATCAGCACGCCCCGGACCTGCTCACCGTCCTGCTGCGAAGCGCCCCGCTCGCCTTTGCGGCCGGACGTGGCTGCGTCCGCACCCTGGCGACGCTCGTTCCGGTTGGTGGCTGCATCGCGCCTGGAGTCGCGAGCGGCCGGCGCATCGTCCGCGTCGCCCCGATTGCGCTGACGCTTGTCGCGGTCGCGGGAGCGCTCGGAACGGTCGGCGTCGCGATCGGCCCCGCCGCGGTTGCGGTCCCGGTCGGTGCCGGTGCGCTCGCGCGTCTCGCTCTCGCGGGCTTCACGGAAGCGCTCCTTCTGCTCGTCGCTCATCGTGTCTTCGAGGGCGGCGAACCACGTCGCTTCGAGATTGACGGCCGCCATGTGGACCTGATGAAACCGGCGCCAGACCTGAGCGATCTCCCGGTTGTGCTCCTGGATCGACTGCCGGATCTGCTGGCGCTGCTGCTCCGAGAGCTGGAGCTGCTCGAACAGTTGTTCGTCCTGCCCGCTGCGGTCTGTGCGGGTCTCGCCGTCGGCTCGCTCGCGCCGGCGTTCGGTGCGGTCGCGGTCCCGGTCGGCTTCCTTCTGCACGGCTCTGGTTCGGTTTGGCGTTTCGTCGTCGTTCTGTGCCGGGGCGGTCGAAACGACCAGCAGGCAGCACAGGCCCGTCAGGGCGGCAAGTCCAATTCTTCGGCGTGGCATGAATCACTCCTTTCGCAGCGTCACAGTGGAGAAACATCGCGGGCTTGACGCACGAGACCGCGCAGTGCGCCCGGCGCGAACGCGCCGGACCGGCTACGATTCTATGGCGCCAGGCAGAACAGCCTACCGGGCCGGCTGAGGCATCCGGCATGGGCTCTTTGAAGCCGGCGACCGCGGGGAGAACCCCCAGGTTGGACGATTGGTCCAGTCCTCACCCACCCCTACTGGCCAGCGCTCGCATAAATCTCGTGGCTGGACGTCTTCGACCGGATGGCCGCCGGGCCGCGATAGACCCCGCCCGCCTTCGCGTTCTCGTGGACGACGGCGTTCTTGCCGATGAGCGCGCCGCGGCCGATGCGGCGGCAGTCGGCGATCGCCGCGCCCGCCTCCAGCACGCCGTGCGGCTCGATGATGCAGCCAGACCCGACGACGACGCCGGGGCCGATCTCCACGTGGTCCCCGATCTCACTATGGTGCCCGATGTGGCAGCCCGCACCCAGCGTCACGTCATGCCCGATCCGCACGAACGGCTGAATTGTGCAGTTCTCCAGGATCAGGCAGTTCTCTCCGATTTCGGCATCCCGCGAGACCACGGCGCCGGGACTGGTGAAGGTGACGAACTCGTATCCCCGCGCCTTGAGCAGTTCGTATCCGGCCGGCCCCCCGCGCTCCTCGCCGCGTCGCCGGGGAGCAAAGCAGGCGACCTCGTCGGGGCCGAACACCTGCTCCAACTGCTCCAGGGGAACATCCGGGAGCCCCTCGAACTCCCCCACGCTGGCCGGCCGCAGCGGATGCGACCGCCTTCGGGTGACAAACCCGACCACCTCGTGCGGACTCTCATGCTTCAGGTAGAAATGCACCAGCGATGCCAGGCGATCGGCTCCATACACGACGACTTTGGCCATCTCCGATTCCTCCAGGAAGGTGAATGACAGCATCCATTCACCCTACCGGACGCGGTTGCGCGCCTCCCGCCGCCGCCCTCTGCCGTCCACCCTCCTGCACCGCCCTGGCCGTTTTCTTTTGCGCGCAGCACAAGGATCGTGCTCTCCGCAGTCCCTTAATCGACTGATGCAGTGATTTGGACCAGGCACGCGAATTTATAAGCCGGTATAGCCTTCCGCCGGCAGCACTCATGACCGCAATCACCACGGCGGCCTTGGCGCTCCGCTCTCCGCCCGCGCATACGCAAGCACAAGTACGCCAAGACGAATCGACGCGAGTAAATCATGGGGGTATTCCCCACCAGAAACATCTCGCTCGAGAAAATAGATCCCTACTGGAGGTGAATCCCTCCCTGTTCTACAAGCCATTGCGAATCAGTGGGTTCCGCGAAGCAGCGCGCGATTTGTGTGAGTCTTCTCTGAGAACGTCGTAGAATTCTCGACATTTCTTGTCCGCTGAACTTGTTTCCTGCGTTCATAGAAACTAGAGGGGGTAAGGCCTGCTGATTCCGTTGGCTCCCGCCAATCCTCGCCTCGTTCTGGCCGACTCAACGTCGGCACCAATCCAAAACATCCCATCGCGATCTTTGCTTTGCGGAGGCCACGGTGTCCGCACAAGGAGAGACTGTCTGCTCACTGGAGGTCACAATGCTGCTGACATCTTGGCTTCGTACACTCAGGACCGGCTTCGTCTCGCACAGGCTCCGAGAGAATGCCCGCCGCCGGATGTGGAAGCGAGCAAACCAGCTCGCCACGGCCGGCATCGAAAGCCTCGAAGACCGCACGCTCCTGTCAGGTGCCCCCGTCTTCGACGCCGACCCCTATTCCTTCTCTGTCGCCGAAGATGCGCCGG
>JAHWKJ010000354.1 GCA_019347905.1 Planctomycetota bacterium | reverse complement strand
GTGCACGAACTCCAACATCAACCCGAAGCGTCAGCGAGGGCTCCCCGGGCTGACCAGCGACAAAAGCCGCCTCGCTCGGTGCCGTCCCGGAATCCTCCACGGGGAATCGCTGAACTTTTCTGGCATTTTCTCAGGATTTCCGCGGTACGTTCGGCCGCAAATCGCATCCTGACTAGAAGAGGGGGGAGTTGATGACCAGTGCTTCGAGCAGCAACATCGATCGGCTGCTGGACGACGCCCGCCGCGGCGAAGACGCGGCGCTGGGCGAGCTGCTGGAATTGTACCGCAACTACCTGCACCTCCTGGCCCGCGTGGGCATCGATCGTCGCCTGCGGGGAAAAATGTCTCCCTCCGATGTTGTGCAGGAGACCTTTCTGCAGGCTCGCCGCGGTTTCGAGCAGTTCCAGGGACGTACGGAGCAGGAGCTGATGGGCTGGCTGCGGCAGATCCTCGTTTCGCGGCTGGCGATGCTCGTGCGGCACTATCGCGCGCAGCGGCGAAACGTCAGGCTGGAGCGCACGCTCGAAGCCGAGCTGAAACACTCGTCGGCCGCCTGGGGCGAGAGTCTGCCGGCCCGCGGCCCGTCGCCCAGCCACAGCGCCGCCCGCCGCGAGCAGGCCGTGCTCTTGGCCGACGCCCTGGCGGAACTGCCGCCGAAGTATCGCGAAGTGGTTGTTTTGCGGCATCTGGAAGGTTTACCCTTTGCGGAAGTCGCCGAGCGGATGAACCGCACGCTGCCCAGCGTGAAGAACCTCTGGACGCGGGCGCTGGCCCGGCTCCGTCAACTGCTGGGGGATCGCTGATGGCCGCATCGCAATCGCCCCGCCGGCCGGGCTCCGCTGCAGCACGCAGCCGATCGACGCCTTCCCATGCCGATTTGAGCAATCCGCGGCTGACGGAGGCGATGGAGCAGTATCTCGTCGAACTGGAGGCGGGCGGCACTCCCGATCGCCGACGCTATCTCGCCCACTACGCCGATATCGCCGACGAGCTGGCGACCTGCCTCGACGGGCTGGAGTTCGTGCACCGCATCGCGCCGCAGCTCAGCGCGGCTTGCGAGGCCGTAGGCGACGACGGCCGCGGAGCTCCACCGGCACGCTTAGCCGCCGCGGGGACGCTGGGCGATTACCGCATTCTCCGCGAGCTTGGCCGCGGCGGCATGGGCGTGGTCTACGAGGCCGAGGAGATTTCGCTCCGCCGCCGCGTGGCCCTCAAGGTGCTGCCGTTTGCGGCCGTGCTCGATCCGCGGCAGCTTCAGCGGTTCAAGAATGAGGCGATGGCCGCGGCCCAGCTCAAGCATCCGCACATCGTCAGCGTCTACGCCGTCGGCTGCGAGCGCGGCGTGCACTTCTACGCGATGGAGTACATCGAGGGCCAGTCGCTGGCCGAATTGCTCGCGCACCTGCGCATTCCGCAGGATGGCACCAGCCCGACGCGCGCGCGAGGGGAGGGACCGGACGTATCCTCGCTTGCGCTTCGGGCTGGTGCGAGCGCGCCGGTGGACATTAGCCCGACGCGCGAGCGAGGGGGGGAACCGGACGTTTCCTCGCATGCGCTTCGGGCTGGTGCGAGCGCGCCGGTGGACATTAGCCCGATGCGCGAGCGAGGATCGGCACCGGAGATATCCTCGCTCGCGCTTCGGGCTGGTGCGAGCGCGTCGGCGTACATCGCCGAAACGCTCACCGCCGCCGGACTCTCAACGGACTACTCGCTCTCCGGCGCCGCCCACTTCCGCGCCGTCGCCCGGCTCGGCCGCGAGATCGCCGAGGCGCTGGAACACGGGCACCAGATCGGCGTCGTGCACCGCGATATCAAGCCGGCGAACCTGCTGGTCGATCGCCAGGGCCGCGCGTCGGTCGCCGACTTCGGCCTCGCCCAGTTCGACACCGACGCCGGCCTCACGATGACCGGCGACCTCGTTGGCACGCTGCGCTACATGAGCCCCGAACAGGCCCGCGGCGCGCGGCGGCTGGTCGATCACCGCACCGACGTCTATTCGCTGGGCGTCACGCTGTACGAACTGCTCACACTCCAGCCGGCGTTCGGCGGTAGCAATCGTCAGAAACTCCTGCGGCAGGTGCTCGACGAAGAACCGCCGCCGCCACGACAGCTCAATCCGGCGGCGCCGAAGGACTTGGAGACGATTGTCCTCAAGGCGATCGCCAAAGAACCATCCGACCGTTACCAGACGGCCCAGGAAGTGGCGGATGATCTTGGCAGATACCTGGAGGACATGCCGATCCAGGCCCGCCGGCCGACGTTTCTGGAGCGGCTTGTGAAGTGGTCGCGGCGGCACGTGCGGGGTCTGATGATCGCGTTCGCCGTATTGTCGGTCATGGCCGTCGGCTTCGCGATTGCGACGGCGCTGATCCTGCGGGAGCAGGGCCGCACCGAAACCGCCCGCCGCGGGATGGAAAGGGCGCTGGCGAACCGCAGGGTGGGCTTCGCCCACCAGCCCGAGGCAACGGGGGCGACGCTTCCAACAGACGGGGGGCGCGAAGCCCCGCCTACGACTGATGCGGTGGGCGAAGCCCACCCTACAAAGACAAAAATGGCCGGTGAGCGAGTGCTGGCAGGCAGATCGGCTCACCGGCCTGGGCATCCTCCAGACCAACGGTTCGCGGGTCCGGAAGACGGCTCTCCCATTATACAACGCGGACCGTCCCAATGGGGAGATACGACACCGATGCTGCTCACCTCCTGGCTTCGCACGTTTGCGACCGCCATTCGTCCGGCCCGCGCTCCCCGTGCGCGCCGATCATCAGTCCGCCGCCCCACGGCCGCCGCCGTCGCCGCGGAAGTCCTCGAAGACCGCACGCTGCTCAGCACCTTCGTCGTCACCTCGACGGCCGATACCGTCGATGCCGGCGACGGCGTGACGACGCTTCGCGAAACCGCTTCGCGAGGAGCGGCATCCTGCTCACCGTGAACGGCGGCAACACCATCGCAGGAAACTTCATCGGCACCGACGTCACCGGCACACTCGATCGGGGCAACGGAGCCGCAGGGTTCGAGGACGGGATCGATTACGGCGATGCCGGCGTCCGCGTCGACTCCGGCTCCGCGGACAACCTCATCGGCGGAGCGGCCCCCGGGGCGGGCAACCTCATCTCCGGCAACTTTTCGTCCGGAGTCGGCATCGGTTTCTACGCCGGCAACGGCAACCGGGTTCTCGGGAACCGCATCGGGACGGACCTCAGCGGGACCGTCGCTCTGGAGGATCAGTTTCACGGGGTGGTTCTCCAGAGGCCCGACAGCACCGTGGGCGGCGGCGCTCCCGGCGCGGGCAACCTGATCTCCGGAAACAGCCAGAGCGGCATCCTTATCCAGAACGACCTCGCGGGAAGCATGGTGCAGGGCAACACCATCGGCCTCGACAGCACGGGGGCCGCGCTGGGCAATGGCCTCCACGGCATTTATGTCTTAGGAGGGACCGGCCTCCTGATCGGCACCGACGCCGACGGCATCGACGACGCCGGCGAGCGAAACGTCATCAGCGGAAACGCCGTCAACGGCATCGAACTCCGCAACACGTCCTACACGACGATCGCCGGGAACTACATCGGCACCAGTCTCGACGGCGCCGCCAACCGCGGCAACCGAGGTGCGGGCGTCTCCATTGTGGCCGAGACGAGCGTGTCCGGTAACGTCATCGGCGGGACGACGGCCGCCCAGCGGAACGTCATCAGCGGAAATGGCTTCTTCGGCGTGGGCACCCATGCCGGTGCCGGCGCCAGCGCGGCCGAGAACCGGGTGATCGGGAACTACATCGGCACCGACGCGACCGGCACCGTCGCGCTCGGCAATGCGAGCGGCGGCGTCCGGCTCGGCGTGGGCAGCGTGAACAATCTCGTCGGCACCGACGGCGACGGAGTCGATGACGCCGCCGAGGGGAACCTCATCTCGGGCAATGGCGGCACCGGAGTGCTTGTGAATGATGCCAACACGGCCGGCGATGTTATCGCCGGCAACCGGATCGGCACCGACCGCACCGGGCAACTGCCGCTGGGCAATCGCGGGGACGGAGTCGGGCTCGCCATTACATCCGGCAACCGAGTCGGCACCAACGGCGACGGCCTGGCGGACGACGCGGAGGCGAACATCATCGCCTTTAATAATGGGGCCGGCGTGGCCGTCACGCATGCTTCGCTCGCCAACTCCCTCCGCGGGAACTCGATCCATTCCAATGGTCTGTTGGGAATCGATCTGGGGCAAGACGGCGTCACACTCAACGACGCCGGCGACGCGGACACCGGCCCGAACAATTTGCAGAACTTCCCGGTGCTGACCTCCGTCTCAGGCGGCGCGGCCACCCGCGTCACCGGCAGCCTGAACAGCGCTGCGAATACCACGTTCACGCTCGACTTCTACGCCAATGAGCAGTTGGATCCCTCCGGCCACGGCGAAGGCGAACGCTGGCTCGGCTCGGCGACGGTGACCACCGATGCCGCCGGCGATGCGTCCTTCGACGTCACGCTCGCCGCCGCGACCGCCAGCGGCGAGTACGTCACCGCCACCGCGACCGATCCCGACGGCAACACCTCGGAGTTCTCGGCCACCGCCGTGGTGACGAACCTGCCGCCGACCGCCGACGCCGGCGGCCCCTATACGGTGGTTCGTGGCGGCGCCGTGCGGCTCGACGCCTCGAATTCGTCCGATCCCGATCAGTCGGCCGCAAGCCTCAGCTATGAATGGGACTTCGACGGCGACGGACAGTTCGACGATGCGACGGGGACCAATCCGCTGTTCTCGGCGTCCGGCATCGAGACGCCGGAAGCTCGGACCGTGGCGCTGCGGGTGACGGATGACGGCGGCCTCTCCGGCACGGCGACCGCGACGGTCGAGATCGTGGTGGTCGCGCTCCTGGACGATCCTCTCGCGCCCGGCAGCACGTTGCTGGCGGTGGGCGGCACGCTCGGCGACGATGACATCCGCTTCACGCCCGGGCCGAACGCCGGGGAAATCGAGGTGCAGCTCAACGGCGAATCGCTCGGCGTCTACACGCCCGGCAGCCGGCTGGTCGCCCATGCCCAGGACGGCCACGACGACGTGCAGGTGGCCGGCAGCATCGCGCTCTCCGCGTGGCTGTACGGCGACGCCGGCAACGACCGGCTCAAGGGCGGGGCCGGTCACGACGTGCTCGACGGCGGTACCGGCGACGACCTGCTGCTCGGCGGCGGCGGGCGCGATCTCTTGGAAGGCGGCCGCGGGGCCGACCGCATCGTAGGCAACGCCGACGACGACATCCTGATCGCCGGCTGGCTGAACTTCGCCGACCGCGAAACGGCCGTCTCGAAGATCATGGCCGAGTGGACCTCCGACCGCGCCTATCAGACGCGGATCGAGAACCTCAGCGGCGTCGGCACTGGCGAGCGCGCCAATGGCGAAGTCTTTCTCAAGATCGACGACACCGTCCGCGACGACGAGGAAGACAGCCAGGACGTGCTCACCGGCAGCAGCGGCGGCGACTGGTTCTTCCTCTGGTCCGACGAAGACCGAGCCACCGACCTGAAGGACGAAGCCTTCGCCAACGACTTGGACTTCATCCTGTCGTGACCGAGTCGTGCCGCCGCTCGAGTTTCACCAGGTATTCGACACATCAACTGCAGGAGGCTCTACGCAAATCTCCATATCGGGCTGAATCGCGCGGTTCTAAGACCGTCCGCAAGAGGCCGCGATCCACTCGATGCGCACTACAACCGCTGGCACCGAGGGCAGAAGAACGTCGAGCGCTGGGCCTGCACGATCCGCACGATTGTGCCGCGGCGGCAGGTGGGGCAGCGGCTGCCACAGCGCATGTAGACGCGGTGCTCGTTCTGATAGCGGCCCTCGCGGCTGAGGGCGTTGCGGTACGTGCCGTCGCCCAGCGTTGAGCCTTCGTAGCGAATCGCGTCGGAGAGTACAGCCTGCACGGCGGCGTGAAGGCGCGTGACCTCGGATGGCCGCAGCGCGTCCGCCGGCCGTTCGGGATGGATGCGGGTCAGGTGCAGGATCTCGCTGGCGTACAAGTTTCCGATCCCGGCGGCCAGTCTCTGGTCGAGCAGCGCGACCTTCACCGCCCGCCGCGTCGACGACAGCTTCGCCGCCCATTCGCCGCGCGTCATTTCGAGCGCGTCCCGTCCCAGCCGCTCCGGACCCAGGTGCCGCTCGATTTCGCCGGGAAGATACAGCCGCACCGTCCCCAGCCCGCGGCGGTCCCAGAACCACAGCGACGGGTACTCGCCCGCGTCGGCGAAACGCCACTCGAGCCGCAGGTGCTCGCGGTTGGGCGGTTCGCCGAGCAGCACCAGTCCCGTCATCCGCGGCTCGATGGCCAGCGCCGCACCGCTGCCCATCTCCAGCACCACGCGCTTCGCGATCCGCCGCACGCGGTTCACCACGCTTCCCCGCAGCAGCCGCCCCAAGCGCGCTCCCGAGGGGTGAATGGCAATCGGCTTCAGCCGGCAGCGGCAGCGGCGGACGCTGGCGATCGTGCGGCCTTCCACGTGCGGCCGGATGCCCCGCACCATCGTCTCGACTTCGGGCAGCTCCGGCACGCGCTTCTGTCCCTAGTCACACAGCTTGGTGTTGGGGAAGTCGAACGATTGAACCGCGCTTTCAGAACTCTTGGGGCCGAGGATGGAGGATGGCAAGTCGTTACCGAAGCATTCTTTGCCATCCTCCATCCTCTATCCTCATTCGCCACTTCATTAGCTGTGACGAAGCCTAGTCCTCTGGCGACAGAAAGTGCAGCCGCTTCTCGACGTCGACGTTTACGCTCTGGTAGCGGGTGGACAGCTTGCCGGCCTGGAACAGGTCGAAGTGCATGAATTCCGCGTCTTCCGTACCGATGGCGTTGGTGA
>JAHWKJ010000353.1 GCA_019347905.1 Planctomycetota bacterium | reverse complement strand
GGCCTATGAACGTTGTGTGAAGTCTTCAGGAGGTCGCGGCATTTCGGGCAGCCAGACGATTTCGGCCGCCAGCGGTTTGGTCTCGACGATGGCGACCGAGGGTTTGCGAAAGCTCCAGCCGCCCGTCTCTCCGGGGCTGACAAACAGCCGTCCGTCCGCATCGCGCCCGGTCGAAGGCCGATGTGTGTGCGCCGTCACGACGACATGCACGCCGTCCACCATTCCCCGCATCTCCGCCGGCACGTGGGCCATGAGCACGCGCGTGCCGTCCGCAGCGCGCACGCACAGCGGTGGCGAACCGACCGGGCCGATGATCCGCATCCCGCCCTCGATGCCCACGCGATTGCCGTCGTTATCGCCGAAGCAGGCGATGAGTGGACAGCGCAGCCGTCGCAGCGGCGGCACAACGATCGGCGAGCAAAAGTCGCCGGCGAACAACACCAGCTCGCAGCCGCGGCGATTGAACTCGGCGACCGCCCGCACGACGTTGTCCACGTGGTCGTGAGCGTCCGCGAAAATGCCGATCCGCATGTGGCATGTCCCGTGTCGTGATGCTCGTTGAGACGTTTTCGTTTAGCCGCGTCCCAACGGGACGCGCGGCGCTCGTGCCGCGCCGCGCGTCCCGTTGGGACGCGGCTAAACGCATTGCGCGGCGTCAATCGCGCGATTCGTCGTTCCGCTCGGCGTCGGTATCCGGAGGATGCATGTTGGACAGCCAGAACCCCCACAAAAGGTAGTGCAGCGCTCCGAAGCTGAACAAGCCGGCGACCACGGCCACCAGGCCGGCGAACTGCGGCAACACGTTCGCCACGAGGAACAACAGCATCACCGATGCAGCGATCAGAAAGACCAGCGCGAGCAGCGTCGCCGTCCGCCGGCCGGGCTGCTCGGGCCGCCGTCGCGGCGGCCGGCGGGGCAGGGTCGTCATCCCGCTCGCTCCAGCCGCCGTTGCAGCGCCGCGTGCTCGTGCGCCAGCGACGCCTGCAATTGCTCCAGGAGCCTCTGCTCGGTGAGCAGAAAGCCCAACAGACCTCCCGGCGGCTCGAACTCGATGCGGTGCGACAGGAGCGTCTCGCCCGCGGCCGTGATCAGCAGCTTTTCGTGCCGGAAGGCGCGGAACGGTCCTTCCGCCTGCACGATCGCGATCCGCGTCGGCGCGAGGCATTCCACAATCTCGTGCACGAAGCGTTGCTTGAAACCGTAGGCGGAGACCTCAAACGTCACGCGGCTGCCGGCGGAGATCACTTCGGGCGCCTCGACCAGCACGACCTGCATCTCGGGCGGGCTGAGGGCGGCGGCTTCGGCCGGCCGCGCGAGGATCCCGAACACGTCTTCAATGGCGGCCGCGACGCGCGCCGAGGTCTCCAGGACAGCCATGTGGAGCGATTTCTCCGTGCGAGAACTGCAATTCGACCGACCGATCGCCTCCGCTGACGGGCACTGCCGTCGCGGAGGCCGCTTCTCATCTTAGCCGACGGGCTGCATCCGGGGCAGCCCGCCCGATGTTGAAAAGCGGCAACAGAAGTCGCCGAAAAACCACATCCTTCGGTGGCAGCTCGGGGACGACAGGGCCAACTTCAGCGATGTTCTCGAATCGGCGCGACATCTGCATGCCCCAGCAAGCCGCCGTTCCGCGGCCGTTGCCCCGTCACTTTCCTGCAGGAGTCCGCTCGTGCGCATTCGCACCCGGTCGATCGTTCTCGTAGTGGTTTCGCTCTCCGCGGCGGCGGCGGCGGCGTTGTACTTCCTGGATGAGCCGCTCTTATCGCAACTGTGCCGCGAAGATGGCTTCGTCGAGACGATGACGGCCGCGCTGTACGTGCTCGCGGCCATGCTGATCGTCTCGTCCGCGCACAGGGGCGTGCACCGCGCGTGGATCGCCGGCTATGTGCTGTTGTTCGCGTTCGTCGCCGGCGAAGAAGTGAGCTGGGGGCAGCGGCTGCTGGCCGTCGAGACGCCGGCCGTATTCCATGCCGTCAACGTGCAGGACGAACTGAACCTGCACAACATCGCGGGCGTGCACGGCAACGTGCGGGCGGCGGGCCTGCTGGTGGTGCTGATCATCTTCGCCGCCCTTCCGCTGGGAGTGCGGCTTCTGCCGCGGCTGCGCGAGCTGGCGGCGCGCTGGCGGCACCCGGTCAGTCCGCTGTGGATCGCCGCGGTGGCGGGAATCGCGGTGGCATTCATGGCTGTCCCGCGGCTGGGGTACGGAACGACGATCTTTGAACTCGACGAGCTGGGCGAGTTCTATCTGGCCGTCGCGTTCGTGCTGTTCTCGGCTCAGCCGAGAATCTTCGCGCGCAGCTCCGTGAGCAGCCGGACGGCGTGACCGATGTCGGCCTTCTGCCGTTCGCGGTCGTGCGCGATTTCGCGTTCGATCGTGAGCGGTCCATCGTAACCGAGGTCCTCGAGCGTCCGCAGGTACGTCTCCATCCCCACGTCGCCTTCGCCGAGCGGCACCTCGCGGCCCCACGCTTCGCCGCGCTCCTGCGGCGGCGCCCAGGTGGCGTCTTTGCAGTGCACGCTCTTCACCAGCCGGCCCACCTGCTTGAGGGCCTCGATGGGATCGCCCGTGCCGTAGAGGATCATGTTGGCCGGATCGAAGTTGATGACCAGGTTGTCGCGGGCCACGTCCTCGATGAACGCCAGCAGATGATCGGCGGTCTCCTGTCCGGTCTCCAGGTGCAGCCGCTGACCGTTGGCTTCGACGTGGTCGAGCAACTCGCGTGTGGCGTCGATGAGGCCGCGATAGCTTGCGCCGTCGGCGTCTTCGGGGACGAAGCCGATGTGCAGCGCCACGGTGCCGCAGCCGAGCAGCTTTGCGAAGTCGGAGATTTCCTTCATCTCCTTGAGCCGCGGCAAGCGCGTCTTTTCGGGCACGAGTCCGACGGTGCGGGCTGTGGTGGCGATGTCGGCGTAGCTTTCGCCCTCGAAGCCGCCGAACACGGCCGTGACGGTGATGCCCGCGTCGGAGCAGCGCTTCAGAAATGTATCCGCCGTCTGCTGCGTGCGGGATTCGCGGTGGGGTGCGTGAAGCTGCACGGTGGGGATGGACAATTCCCGGGCGACGTCGAGATGCACGCCCAGCCCCGCGTCGACGGAGGCGAACACGCCGATGGGCCATTTCTGCATGGTGAAGTCCTCACGAGGTGCGCGATCGAGGGGCGGAGAATCGCGCGCCATGATACCCGCACGCCCGCCGCATCTCCACCGCGGGACGGGCGCGTGCACCTCATACGTTTAGCCGCGGCCCAACGGGCCGCGCGCTCGCGCGTCCCGTTGGGACGCGGCTAAACGCGCGCCCAAACAAAAACGGACCAGCCGTCGCGGGACGGCTGGTCCGTTTCGAATCCAGGAAAAGCCCTTCACTTCGAGTTCGAGTTCTTGCGTTTGGCGAGCTTCTCGAAGTACTTCTTGAGGGCCTCGCGATAGTGAGGTGGGAAGTTACGGCCGATTTCCTGTTCGGCCTGGGCCTGCTCTTTCTCGGGCAGGTTGCCCCAGCCGGCGCGGGCCGCGATGCGACGGTCTTCCACGTCGCCGGGAGCGGTCTGGCCTTTCACCGAGCTGTCGTTGGCGGGACTTTGCGACTGATTGGTTCCGCGACCACCCGGGCCGCCTCCGCAACCAGGTCACGTGCCGCCGGACTGTTCGAGCTTCTCGATGATGTCGTCCAGCGTGGCGATAATCTCGTCTTCGCGCTTCTGGACCTTCATGCCGGCCCGCGCGAGTTCGAGTTGCCGCTCGACGTCGGTCATCTTACGGGCGACTTCATCCAGCGTGTCGGGCTTGAGGGCTTCCAGCTCGTGCCGCATGAGCGTGGCGGTCGTCTCGTAGCGGACGGGCACGCGCTCGACGCTGTCGAGCAGCGTGGCGATCGTCTTGAGTCCGTCCTCCTTCAGGAGCAGTTGATGCTCGGCGACGGCCTTGAAGAAGAAGTAACCGGCCGGATCGATCGACTTCGCCGGGTCGAGCTGCGCGAATTGAACCAGCGCCTCTTCCAGCATCTTGCGCTGCACGAGATGGCGGGCGTAAAACTGCCGCATCACGCTGGCGTAAAACTCGTCTTCGCCTTCGAGCAGGGGCGTCGCATCCGGGGGAAGGAGCGAGCCGCCGGCCAGCGTGCACGCGGCGACGAAGCGGTTCGTCTCTTCGTCCACCAGGGCGAAGGTCTCGACGACCTTGTCGAACACAGTGCGGGCCGAATCCTGCGCGTCGAGCGCCCAGAGGCTCGCGACGCTCTCGAGCACGGCCTTGTCGGTCACCCCCTGCGCGGCCACCCACTGGGTGACCTGCGAGCGGACATCGTCGGGCGACGGTGCTCCGAAATGCCCGTCGGCCGCCGGCAGCCGCGTAGCCGCCAGCCCGAGGAGCACCATGGCCGCCGGCACGTACCGCTTCAGCATGGCGAAGTCCTCCGCTTTCAGAAATCCACAGGGGGCAATGGCTTAGGATGACGCACGGGCGCCCGAACGTCAAGAGGGGGCACGAAAGCGCATGCCGGAGCACACGAGTCTGACGATTACATCGGTCGATTCTAACCCGTAGCACAAGCGGCTCGCTTGTGCGGCACTGTTTTCGGGATCGAAGTGCGTCTCCTGGCGTCATGAAGACGAGCAAGCGGGACGCTTGCTCTACGTGGTGTTAACCCCTCCGGCGGCTCAGAGGTTCGGAAGTTTCGGCGGAACCGGCTTCGGCTGCGGTGCCTGACGCTGCGGACGCGGCTCCTGGGCCAGTAAGAGCCGCGGCTGATTGTTGGCCGGAGCGGCCGCTGCCGGCGGCCGCGGCGTGGGCGGCGGAACGAACCTCTCCTCCACCTTGATGCCGAAGCCGTCTTTGATTTCGCGCGCCGCCAGCACCGCCCACGGCGTGGCGGGAGCTTCGTCGATCACTCGTTGGAGAAACTCCTCGGCTTGCACGGCGTAGCGCTTGCCGCCGCCGTAGTAGTTGAGCGTCTGCGCCGGGCGAAATCGCCACCGATTCGACTTCGTGCGGATGTCTTCCTCGGCCCGCGTGCCCTTCAGCTCCGCCAGCGCGTAGTTGTATTCCAGGCAGCGCACGCGCTGAGCCAGCAACCGGCCGTACGACAAGAGGAACGTGACCCGCCAGCGCGGCGAAGGCTCCCGCTCCAGTTGCTTTTCGATCCCCTGCGGGAACGCCGATAGAATGTTCTCGACCATGAACTGGCTGCGGGCCACCGTCTTCTGGGCCTCCGTCGCCACCTGCCGAAAGTTCTGCGGCGTGACGGCCAGCGCAAGCTGCGGCGTGCCCTCCGCCGGGTTCTGCCGGCTGAGCCGCGCCGCATTGATCACGGACATCCGCAACGGAAACCTCTGCAACTCCGCGAGGTACTCGGCCGGCGTGCCGTAGGTGTAGTCCGGCTCGAAGGGCTTCAAGACACCGGAGTCGAACACGCCCGTGGGGGTGAGGCCCGCCATCGTCGTCATGTTGGTGGTGAAGTAGACGCCGCCGGTCTCCTTCACCAGCCGCGCCAGCGCATACGGCGCGAAGCCCGACGAGAGGTACTTGAGCTGCGGCCCGTCGTACCAGAACGGCAGGTCGACCAGATCGTACATCGCCGTCTCCGGCCCCAGGTCGACCGGAAGCTGGTACGTCTGGCCGTTCTCGGGCGCGACGTAGGGCACGTAGCCTTCGCGTCGCCCGAAGACCGCGGCCGGGCCGATGACGTAGGCCTTCGCCCCGTAGCGGCGGCAGCGGGCGATCGCCGGCTCGTGCATCGCGAAATCGTCGCCCGATTCGTCCGTGACGACGATCAGCATGATCCGCCGGCCGTTCTGCGTGCGGTACTTCGACCAGCGGTCGACGACCTGCTCGACGGCGGAGAATACGTTCTCGCGGCCGGACGGGTCGGACGGGGCATTCGCGAACGCCTCGCGCACGGTGTCGAAATCGTCCGTCGGCTCGTCGGTGAGAAATGCCGTCTGCAGGCCGTAGGCGACGACGCCGGAGAGCAGTGGCCGGTCGAGCCGCGGAATCTGCTCGACGCTTTCCAGCGCGTCCAGTTCGCCGTAGATGCGCCGCAAGCGCTTCGAGACGGCGGCCCGCTGCTGTTTGAGACTGTCCGAGGCATCCAACATCCAGACGACGAGCACCTTGCGTTCCTGAAGGTTGCGGGCGATCTCCCAGGTGACGCGGTCGAGCGCCGACTCGATATGAACCATCGCCTCGCCCGTCGTGCCCTTGACCACGAGGCTCTCGTCGATCTGGAGGCCTTCGGGAATGTCATACGCCGGGCGACGCGCTTCCGTGGCCAGGAGTTCGATCGGCTTGGGGGCTTCGCGGAGCTCGGGCTGCTTCGTCTGCGAGAGACCGACGCTGGCCGCGTTGACAACCTTGCGGACTTCCAGCTCGCGGTCGTCCGGGTTGGTCAACTCGTACTCGACCTGCTCCAGCTCTTCGTCGGGTTGGGCCTCCGCGTCCTGGACGACGCGGCCTTCCAGCGGCGGCGGTTCGAGCAGGTCCGGCTCGCTGCGGGTGATGCCGGAAAGCGTGGCAATCAGCCACACGTGCAACACGACGCTGGCGAGCGTGCCGCCGAGATTGCCGGTCGTGGATGCCGCACGCTCGTCCGCGTCCTCAATGTCGGCGAGCTCCAGCTCGATGAGCTCTTCGCCGGGGCCGTCGAGCGGATCCCACGCCGCTAGCGCATTGTCCTCGTGCGCGGCGAATTCGATGGATTCGGGCTGATGCAGTGAAATCACAGTCGCCCTCACGGCCCGCGAGGGTGTTCGTGGAGACGCATGGCGGTACGCCCAGTATAGCACGTTTGCCGCGGATCCAAAAAAACGCGTTTAGCCGCGGCCCAACGGGCCGCGCGGCCCGTTGGGCCGCGGCTAAACGG
>JAHWKJ010000352.1 GCA_019347905.1 Planctomycetota bacterium | reverse complement strand
TCCCGCCGAGACCGATCGACGTGGAGACACCGAGCGGCTGGAGCACGAGCGAGCCGGCCCCGGCGATGGTGGCCGGAGCGGAGAGCGTGATGCGATCCGCCGTGAGCGTGGTGGCGCCGGTGCCTGCCGCCGCGCCGACGCGTCCGCCGTTGATCGCGATGTCGTCGGCCCCGCCGGCCGCGGTTCCCTGGATGGTGATCGCTCCGCTGCCGGTGGCCTCGACAGTTCCGACGTTCATCACAAAGCCGTGGTTGCGAATGCCGGTGCCGCTGCCTGTGCCGGTGATCGACAGGGCGGCCGCTCCGCCGGTGCGGACGAGCGAGTCGAAAACTTCCACACCGTAGTTGTCCATCCCGCTGCCGCCGGCGACGCCCGTGAGCGTGACGCCGCCGGTGGCCGACCTGACGGTGCTCTTGTCTGTGACGCGGACGCCGCGGTTGGACTGCGTGCCCACTCCGCCGGTGCCCCGCAATTCGACGTTGCCCGATGCAGTTGCCTCCACGACGGCATCCTGAATGATGAGCACGCCGCTGTTGTTGTCGCCCGTGGCGGTGCCACCGCCCTGACCCTCCAGCAGGATGTTGCCGGTGGTCGTCTGAACCTTGCCGGCCGACTGCTGGACGACGATGCCGAAGTTGCTGACGCCAACGTCATCGGATCCGCGGCCGCGAAGTGTGATATTGCCCGCGCCGGCGCTGATCGACGCGTTTTTCAGCAGGATGCCGATCCGCTCATTGGACGCGCCGAGGACGCCTTCCGCAAAGCCGGTCGGCAAGCCGTTGCCGTCCACCGCGCTGCCGCCTCCCAGGAGCACGTCGCCGCCGGCAGTGGTGATCGACGCGCCGTTCTCCAGCACGATCTGGCCGCCCGCGTCGGCCTGGTTGGCGTGCAGGAGGACGCGTCCGGTGGTTGTCTGGATCGCGGCACCCGCGCCCAGCGGATTGCCGAGGCGGATGGTGCCGGGCGAAACAATCGACGTGTTGCCGGTCCCGCTGGAGATGGTCTTGCCGCCGGCGACGGTCGTGACCCCGTTGAACGACACCGCGCCATCCGAGTCGCCGCCGGTCGTGTCGAGGTTTGCATCGATCTCGATCGTCTCGGCAAACACGCTGAGGTCGCCCGTGACTGCACCGGAGCCGAGCGTGAGTGTCCCCACGGTTGACTCGATTTCGACGCGATCGTTGCCGTCGCCGCCGTTGATGTTCAGGGCGGCGCGGAAGTTCGGATCGACGGAGACGATCTGAATGACGTCGTCTCCGGTCCCGCCGTCGACGAAGAGCGAGGCGGTGGGATTGAGGAAGGTCACGCTCTCGGCAAGGTTCGAGTCGATGATCATCGACCCCGCCGCCGCCGCTGCGAGGGTAATCGATTCTCCGCCGCCGTTGAACGTGAAGACGCGATTGGCCACCACCAGATTGTCGACGACCGGCTCCAGCCCGGTGTAGGTGATGAGCGAGCCGTCAATTTCGATCGAGCCGTCGCTGGCGTTGGTGAAGTTGTGCGTGACGCTCGTCGCCGTGCCGCAGATGATCTGCAGCTCGTCGCCGCCGGTGCCCTGCGCTCCACCGTTGAACTCGATGCCGCCGGTCGGAATCGGATTGCCGTTGGTGAAATCGACGACCAGCGTGTCGTCGCCGGCGGTGCCGTTGATGACCAGCGGACCCGGGGCAGCGTTCGGCGCCCGCAGCAGTTCGAGCACACCCTGCTTCACGACCAGATCGCCGCCGTCGCGGGCGACGGTGAACGTGCCGCCCGCGCCCGGCAGATTGACCGCCGCCGGCAGCGCCGGGGGCGCAAGAGCCACCTGCCACACGATGTCGCTGCCGGGCCGGCTGTCGACCACGTACAGCGAGCCTCCCTCGAAGTGCATTGCTCTGAGGGAGTGGAAGCGGGGATCGGCGAGGAACGTGGTGGGCGTGCCGCCGGTCGTCGGCATCTGCAGGATTTCGGCTCTGTTCGTCAGATAGATCGAACTGCCGACAACTTCGATGCCCCCGGGGGAAAAGCCCGGCAGCGTTCCGGTGAACAGCGTGCTGAAGCTTCCGCCGGCCACGGGGATCGACTCGATGCGGGGCGGCGTGTCCGGGAAGCCGGCCAGACCGGTGTCGGCGACGTAGACAATGCCGCCCTCGACGTCGAGCAGGTTGAAATGCTCGCGGTCGAAAAAGCCGCCGTAGCGCTGGCCGTTCAATTGCGTGAGGCTGCCGTAGACAGGATTTGTCGCGTCCATGCGGTGCACGCGGCCCTGCACGGCATCTGTCGTGACAAGCTGCGTCGGTGTGCCTCCGCCGGGGACGACAGTGATGTCGCCGCCGTCGACGATGGGTTGGCCGACGGCGGAGCCGGTATAGATAGCTTCGATCGGACCGCCGCCGATGGGCACGCGCAGAATCTGCGTATCGGTGAAGGGGCCCGAGTTGGGGTTGATCAGATAGATGAAGGTGCCGTCGGTCGTCAGGCGTCCGGCGAATGGTCCGCTGGCGACGATGCTTGGCGACAGGCCGGCCATCGACACGCGGAAGATTTCGAATCCGTTGCCAGTGTTGTTATCGGGTCCGCTGAAATAGAAGCCGCTGACGCCGTCGCTGGTCACATCGAAAACGCGGAAGGCCGGATCGATGAAGAACGGCATCACCCGCGGATCGGCGAAGGCCGCGATGCCGCCCGCGCGTTCGAAGGCGCCGATGTCCACGCGGGCTGTCCCGTCGAGGTTGCCGTCGATGATCCGTGCGAAGTTGGACCCGCGCTGATCGAAGTCGAGGGGAAAATCGTCGACCGTGCCGGCGATCCCGTCGGGTCCGGGATCGAGCGCCAGGTAATTGGCGCCGGCGTCAATGGCCGGACTTCCGGCCAGCAGGGCGTGCGTGAATGTGGGTCCGCCGTTATCGGCCAGCGGCCCGAGCCGCGGAGCGATAGGGCTGTCGCTTGTTCCGACTTGATCCCCATTCACGCCGTTGCTGAAGCCGTTCGTGCTGCCGACATCGCCGATCAGGTTGTGCCCCAGCGAACTGAAGTTGTTCGCGCCGGGATTGCCGCCGACATCCGGATTTCCCACCGGGGCGGAGTTGCCCGCGATAATCGTGTTGGCGATGAAGGCGTTTTGGACGCCGCCCGCGCGTGCATCGCTGAAGATGCCGCCGCCCATGTTGTTGGCGCTGGTGCCGCTGCCACGGTCGGCCGAGTTGCCCGTGATCGTGCTGTTGGTAACTGTCAGCGTACTCGAAAAAGTATTCGCGATGCCGCCGCCCTGGCCGGCGGCGTTGCCCGAAATCGTGCTGTTGACGACGGTCAGACTACCCTCTTCCTGGTAGAGCGCACCGCCGCTGAAATTAGCCGTATTGCCCGAGAACGTGCTGCCGATGATGGTCGTCGTTCCCACACGTAAGGCGGCGCTGAGGATCGCGCCACCCGCCATATTTGCGGAGTTTGACGAGAATGAACTGTCGATGACCGTCAGCGAGCCTCGCACATTTCCGATCGCGCCACCGTTGCCCGTATTGCCGGTGAAGACGCTGTCAATGACAGTGAGCGAAGCCGCACCACCCTGAGCATCGATCAGAATGCCGCCGCCAACGCCCGGAACCCCGGTCCCGCTCACACTGCCCCCCGTGACGGTCAAACTGACGATCTCGACACTCGAACCGGCGCCGACCTCGAACACGCGAGAGGCGTTGTTCCCGCTGATCGCCAATTCTGCCGCGCCCGGGCCGTTGATCGCCAGGTCGCCGGTGATTGTCGGCAACTGCGTGCCGTTCAGCGTGATCTGCTGCTGACCGGGCGGTGTGAACAGCCCGGAATCGAAGTTGATCTCGTCAGCCCCGGCGGTGGCGTTGGCGGCCAGCATTGCCTCGCGCAGGCTGATGCCGTCGCCGCCGTCGCTGGCCACCAGCGCCGCGATACCGGACGTGTCGCCATTCGTCACGTCGACGAGATTCGTCACCGTCACGGCGGTCAGCACGCGGCGGTCTTCCAGCCGGGTTACGAACAGGTCTACCAGTTCTTCGCGGCGGCGGCGGTCGCGCTCGGAGCGGGTTCGCTGGGAGCGGGCGAAACGCTCCGGGACGCTGAGCAGTCTTTGAATCCAGGAAAGCAGCGGCATGAAATCCAGGGCCTGCGCGAGAGGAAGGTCGGAAATGCCCGGAGCGGAAACTGCGGTTTCGGCCGATTCGCAAGCGATGTACCGCCGGCGGCCGTGGGGTGCCGCGGTGGCAAACGCCGCCGGACTGGGCCGGCAACTCCTACTCCTTCAATGATTTACGGACGGCCGCCCCCGTGTAAAGGCACTCGCTGGAAAACTCTGCGGGCAGGCCGCCTGTTTCGAGGCTGCAACGGACGTTCGCGCCCGGCAGCGCGCGCATCCGGGGGGCGCCTATAGTTAAATTCGCGCTCACCGGGATTTCAGGAACGGAAATCCGGCAGAATTCGGAAGAATGCCCAAAATCGTCCCGACGCCCGTAGCCGGGAGGCGACGTCGGCCGGACTCCAGTCGGCGCCGGGTCTCTTCCTGTCGTTCAACTTCCTTCGGCGTGGGACTTCCACGAGTCTGCAGGCTCGGCACGGTGTATGCTCGTCCCGGGAACGTGATGGCTGCCGACCAACTCCGAATCCTGCTTGTCGAGAACGATTCCGCGGATCGCCAGCTCGTCGCCGGCGCGCTGGCCTCCGCCTCGGGTGTAACAATCCACATCGAGACGGCCGATTGCCTCGGCGACGCCGTTCAGCGGCTGCGCTCCGGGGGCATCGATGCGGTCGTTGTGGATCTGCACCTGCCCGACAGCGACGGTCCCGAAACCTGCTCGCGGCTGCACCGCTCTGCTCCGGACATGCCGATTGTCGCGCTCTCCGAAACGCAGGACGAACGCTCGGCCATTGAAGCCCTGGAGCGCGGGGCGCAGGACTACCTCGTGAAGGGGCAGGTCGACGGCGCGGCGATCTCCCGGTCGCTGCGATACGCCCTCAGCCGCAATCGGGCCTTCGAGGAGCTGCGCCGCAGCGAGGAACGGCTGAGGCTGGTCTGCGGGCAGCTTCCCGCCGTGATCTGGACGACCGATCTGGAATTGCGGTTCACCTCGTCGGAGGGCACGGGGTTGGAGGCGCTGCGGCTCGAGAGCGGCCAGGCGGTGGGGACGACGGTGTACGACTACTTCGGGACCGACCGCGCCGATTTCGCTCCCGTGCGGGCGCACCGCCGGGCGCTGGCGGGCCGGTCGGCCTCGTTCGACCTGGAGTGGATGGACCGCACGTGGCACGTGCACATCGAGCCGTTACGCGATCGCGGTGGTGCGATCCAGGGAGCGATCGGCGTGGCCCTCGATGTGAGTGACCGCCGCCGCATGGAAGCCAGCCTCGGCGCCGCCGAAGAGGTGCAGAAGTCGTTGTACCCATCCAAGGCTCCGGTGTTGGAGCGGTTCGAGATCGCCGGCGATGCGTTTCCCGCGGAAGAGACGGCGGGGGATTACTTCGACTTTATCCCCATGGCCGATGGCGGCGTGGGGCTGGTGGTGGGAGACGTGAGCGGGCACGGTCTGCCGGCGGCGCTGCTGATGATCGAGCTGCGGGCTTACCTGCGGTCCGTGGCGCGGCTGCGGGCGGACGTGGCCGAGATCCTCAACGCCGCCAACGCGCTGGTCGTGCCCGACATCGCCGATCACCGCTTCATCACGCTGTTTCTGGGCAAGCTCGACCCTCGTGAGAACCGACTCGAGTTCGCCGGGGCCGGGCATCCCGGATACGTGCTCGAGGCCGACGGATCACTGAGGGTGCTCGCCAGCACCGGCTTTCCGCTGGGAATGGTCGAGGATGCCGCCGTCCGCTGCGGCGAGCCGGTCGAACTGTCTGCCGGCGACGTCGTGTTGCTGGCGACGGACGGCTTCCACGAATCGCTTTCACCGGACCGGGAGCTGTTCGGTATGCATCGTGTGCTCGACTGCCTGCGCGAGCACCGCTCGCGGCCGGCCGCGGACATGATCGCGGCGCTCAAGCAGGCCGTGGACGCCCACACACAAGGGGCGCCGCAGCGGGACGACATGTCCGCGATTGTCGTCAAAGTGCTGGAGTGACTCACCAATCGAAGGTTTAGCCGCGTGCCCAGCGGGCCGCGCTTCTGCATCGCGCTTCGCGCGGCCCGTTGGGCACGCGGCTAAACGCATCATCTCGCGCGCGATTTCGGCGGTGCGGGCAAATGGACCTTGAGTCGTGCGGGCAAATCCTTAAGCTCCGCGGTCCCGTCGGTGAGGCCCAGGGATGAGGCACTGAATCCGTGCATCGCGACCAGCCGGAGCATCATCGGAATCCCACGCCCACGCATCGCCGGCGGCTTGTGCGCTGGCTGGTGGCAGCGCTGGCGCTGGCGGCGGCCGTTTACGTCTGGGACGAGCACTTCAAATACCGCTTTTTCGCCAAGCGGTTCGGCGTGGTCGTGCCGGGCGCGATCTATCGCAGTGGGCAGATCTCGAAGTGGATGATTCGCGACGTGCTCCAGCGGTACGCGATCGCCGTCGTGATCGACCTGCAGCACGAAGATCCCGAAGACGAGCACCAGCGGGCCGAGATCGAGGCCATCCGCGAATCCGGCCTCACGCTCCAACGGTTCAAGCTCGACGGCGACGGCACGGGCGACCTGGACAGCTATGCCGACGCCCTGGAGCTGATGCACACCTGCCGAGAGCAGGGCCGCCCCGTACTGGTCCACTGCGGCGCGGGGGCGCAGCGGACGGGGGGTCTGATCGCCGCGTGGCGAATGCTCATCGAGCGGCGGCCGGCGGCCGAAGCCTGGGACGAAATGCGCGAGTACGGCTGGCGGCCCGCGCAACACAAAGTCACCGATTACATGAACGCCCACCTGGACGACCTGGCCCGGCGGCTG